>DASWBQ010000001.1:0-4411 GCA_036390535.1 Gemmatimonadales bacterium
CAGCAGGTCCAGGTGGCCGAGGTCCAGGTTCCGCAGTTCCGAGAGCCGGATCCCGCTCGAATAGAAGAGTTCCAGCATGGCCAGGTCGCGGAGCGCCTCGAGGTCCCCCGGCTCGGCCGCCGCTTCCGCCGCCGCCAGGACCGCCTCCGCCTGGTCGTGCCGCAGGTGCACCGGCAGCCGCTTGTCGAGCTTCGGCGTCCGCACCGCGCGCATCGGGTTCACTTTCAGGTCGTGGTGCACCTGCAGGAACTTGTAGAAGCTCCGCACCGCCGAGAGCGACCGCGCGGCGGTGCGCCGCGACAGGCCGCGCCGCTCGAACTCCCCCAGGAAGCCCCGGAGGCCGAGCCGATCGACCTTCTCCCAGCTCCACCCGGTCCCGTAGTAGCGGTCGCAGAAGGCGATGAAGGCCTCGAGGTCGCGCCGGTAGGCGCTCACGGTATGCGCCGAGGCGTTCCGCTCCTTCTCCAGGAAGCCGAGGAAGTCCTTCACGAGTCGGGTGGACGGGTGGACGGGCGGACGGGCGGAAGGAACCTCCCCCTTCTTCCCCGCCTCTCCGCCGCTCCGCCGCTCCGCCCGTCGGTCTGTCATAGCGTCGTCACCCAGGCGGCAAAGTCCGCCAACGCCCGCTCCGCCAGCAGTCCCTTCTTCTCGGTCTTCCTCACCTTCCCCGACAGCGGCTCGAGCAGCCCGAAGTTGGCGTTCATCGGCTGGAAGTGCTTCGGGTCGGCCTCCCGCAGGTAGTGCAGCAGCCCCCCGAGCATCGTGGTCGGCGGAGGCACCGCGGGCGGTTTCCCCTCGAGGTGCCGCGCCAGGTTGATGCCCGCCAGGATGCCGGTACCCAGCGATTCGGTGTACCCCTCCACCCCCGTGAGCTGCCCGGCGAAGAAAGCCCCGCTCCCGTCCTTCATCTGCAGCCCGGTCCCGAGGGAGGCCGGGCTGTTCACGTATGAATTGCGGTGGATGCTGCCGTAGCGCAGGAACTCCGCCTGCCCGAGGCCCGGGATCATCCGGAAGACCCGTTGCTGCGCCGGAATCCGGAGCCGGGTCTGGAAGCCGACCAGGTTCCACATCTGCCCCGCCCGGTCCTCCCGCCGGAGCTGCACCACCGCCCACGGCTCGCGCCCGGTGCGCGGGTCGGGGAGTCCCACCGGCTTCATCGGCCCGAACCGGAGCGTCTCCCTGCCCCGCTCCGCCATCTCCTCCACCGGCAGGCACCCCTCGAAGTACGGCACCTGGTCGAAGTCATGCCCGGTGAACTGGTCCCCGCCGGCAAGGGCGTCCAGAAACGCCTCGTACTGCTCCCGGTCCAGCGGCGCGTTGAGGTAGTCGTCGCCGTCGCCCTTGCCGTACCGGCTGAGCCGGTAGAGCACCGTGTGGTCGAGGGACTCGTCCGAGACGATCGGCGCAATGGCGTCGTAGAAGGAGAGCGCTCCGCTGCCGAGCGCCGCCGCGATCGCGTCGCTCAGCCGCGCCGAGGTCAGCGGGCCGGTGGCGACGACTCCCGGCGCCGGCAGCGCCGTGACCTCACCGGTCACCACGGTGACGTTGGGGTGGGCGCGAAGCCGCTCGTCGGCGCGCGCCGAGAAGATCTCGCGATCGACCACCAGCGCGGCACCGCCAGGCACCCTGGCCTCGTCGGCGCATTCCAGCAGCAGGCTTTCCAGCTGCCGGAGCTCCGCCTTCAGCAGGCCGTGGGCGTTCGACGTCTCGAGGGACTTGAACGAGTTGCTGCAGACCAGTTCCGCGAGCCGCCCGGTCTGGTGCGCCTCGGTCTTCACCGCGGGGCGCATCTCGTGGAGGCGGACTCGATGGCCTCGGTTGGCGAGGGCCCAGGCCGCCTCCGTCCCGGCGAGCCCGCCGCCCACCACCGTCACGGCCTGGCTCACGCCCCGCTCTCCGACCACCCGCCGTACTGCCGGGCCAGCACCACCAGCGCCTCCGCCACCCGGTGCGGGGTCATCGCGTCGGTCGGGATCTCGTACCCGGCCAGCCGGTACCACCGTTCCCGCTCACGGAGCAGCTGGGCGAGTCGCGTAAGTGGGTCGCCCTTCAGCAGTGGCCGGTCCCGGGTCGCCTCGAGTCGCGAGGCCGCCACCTCGGGACTCACGCTCAGGTAGACCATGAAGGCCGCCCGGTCTGCCGCGTCGAGGTTCCCGGGCTGCGCCGCCCATCCACCCCCCGGGGCCACCACGTGCGGCGCCTGCGCCAGCGCCCGCTCGGTCCGGTCCCGCTCGAGCTGCCGGAAGCCTGCCTCCCCCCGCGACGCGAACAGCTCGGGAATGGTCTGCCCCGTCTCGAGAACGATCGCTTCGTCGATGTCGGTGAAGCCGGTGCCCAGCAGGCCGGCCGCCAGCCGCCCGGCCGACGACTTGCCCGCGCCCGGGAGACCTACCAGCACCAGGTGGCGGCGGGGCATCGCTCAGCGCCCCTCCTCGTCGAGGCCGGCCCAGCGATCACCCAGCGCTGCCACGTAGCCGTCGTAGTTGCGGCGCATCTCGGCCAGCGAGTCACCGCCGAACTTCTCCAGCATCGCATCGGCGAGGACCAGCGCCACCAGCGCCTCCGCGATCACTCCCATCGCGGGCACGGCGGTCACGTCGGACCGCTCGCTCTGTGCGTTCGCGGCCTCGCCGGTGGCCAGGTCCACGCTCGGCAGCGGTGTCATCAGGGTGGCGATCGGCTTCATCGCGACCCGGACCACCAGCGGCTCTCCGGTGGTCATGCCGCCCTCGAGCCCGCCGGCGTGGTTGCTGAGCCGCCGGAAGCCGCCCCGCGCGTCGTGCGCCCGGTCCCCGGCGATCGGGTCGTGGACCCCCGACCCCGGGCGCCGCGCCGCCTCGAAGCCGAGCCCGATCTCGACGCCCTTGACCGCCGGGATCGACATCAGCATCCCCGCCAGGCGGCCATCGAGCTTGCGATCCCAGTGGACGTGGCTCCCCAGCCCGAGCACCACGCCGCGCGCCACCACCTCGACCTCCCCGCCCAGGGTGTCGCCGGCCGCCTTGGCGGCGTCGATCCGCGCGATGATCTCACGCTCCACTGCGGGGTCGAGCACCCGCACCGGCGAGGCGTCGGACCCGGCGTTGAGAGGGGCCGGTAGCGGGTCGGGCGGCGCGGCGCGAATCCCCCCGAGCGCGGTCACGTGGCTCCCGATGTCGACCCCGAACTCCTCGAGCAGCCGCCGCGCCAGGGCACCGGCCGCCACCCGCGCCGCCGTCTCCCGGGCGCTGGCGCGCTCGAGAATGTCCCGCGCATCGAGCCGGTCGTACTTGAGGACGCCCGCCAGGTCGGCATGGCCCGGCCGGGGCCGGGTCACCCGGCGACGGCGGAGTTCCCCCTCCCCCTCCGCCGCCATGACGTCTTCCCAGTTGGCCCAGTCGCGGTTGGGGATCAGCATCGCCACCGGCGAGCCCAGCGTCTCTCCGGCGCGGACGCCAGCCACCCACTCGATCGCGTCGGATTCGATCTTCATTCGCGCCCCGCGGCCGTACCCCTGCATCCGGCGGCGCAGCTGGGCGTTGACCGCCTCGGCGGTGACCGGCATCCCGGCCGGCAGCCCCTCGACGATGACCGAGAGGGCCTTCCCGTGGGACTCGCCGGCGGTGAGGAAGCGGAGGCGCATGCTGAAAGGTAGACGGGCCGACGGGCAGACGGGCGGATGGTCGGCAACACAAACGGCCGGTGAGGAACTTCCCCCACCGGCCGCCTGATTCAGACTGCCCGTCTGCCCGTCCGCCCGTCTCAGTTCCCGCCCGGCGCCCCTTCGTCCACGATCCGGGGGGTGACCAGGATGATCAGGTCCTTTCGATTCTCGCTGTTGTTGGTGAAGCTGAACAGCGCCCCGACCAGCGGCAGGCTCGACAGCAGGGGAATGCCCTGCCGGCTCCGCTGGACCGTGGTGACCGTCAGGCCGCCGATCACGGCGGTCTCGCCGTCGTTGACCAGCAGCTGGTTCTCGGTCTGCTGCTTGTCGATGATGTAGCCGAGGTCGGCCGAGGCCAGCACCTTCACGTTCGACCGCTCGGTCCGCAGGCTCATCAGGATCTGCCGGTTGTTGGTGACATGCGGGGTCACCGTCAGCCGGATGCCGGTCTCCTTGAACTCCACCGTGGCCCGGGGCTGCGTTGACGCGGCGCCGCCGGCCGTACTGTAGTCCACGATGCGCACCGGCACCTCTTCACCCACCAGGATGTCGGCCTTCTTGTTGTCCAGGGTGGTGATCACCGGCTCCGCCTGCACGTCCGACAGCTCTACCCGCTCGAGTGCCGAGAGGAAGGTCGTCAGGGTGAAGCCGCCCAGCGCCGTGGACCAGACCAGGTCGAGCGCCGCATTGGTGATGTCCGATCCGGCGTTGCCGATCGCCGAGACGGCACCGCCGCCAAGGTCGATGACGTTCACGTTGGACGGATAG
>DASWBQ010000002.1:0-11402 GCA_036390535.1 Gemmatimonadales bacterium
CCCACGTGGGGCGGTGACTGCGGTCGGGGTCGGGTCGGTCGGCGTACCGTCCGGTGCCGGACCGACCGCCTCCCGCGGGTCCACCCGCAGCTGCTCCGCCAACGCCAGCACGTCCGCATCCGGCTCGGCGTCGAACTCCTCGCGGAGCAGGGTGGCGTGCATCCGCGCGTGCTGCAGTGCCCCCGCCCGATCGCCAGCGGCGTCCAAGGCACGCATGAGTTGCAGCGCCACGTGGCCGTTGAAGGGATCGTGAACGGCGAGTCGACGCCACCACGCGGCGGCGGCGGCGAAGTCCTCTTCTCCCTCGCACCGCCCTGCCAGCGCTTCGAGCGCCTTCCCGTACCGGCGCGCCAGCCGCAGCCGCTCGGCGGCGAGCCAGTCCTCGAAGGCGGGCGAATCCGCCAGGTGGAATCCGTCCAGCAGCGGACCCGCGTAGGTCTCCACCGCACGCTCGAGGGCGCCCGCGTCGAGCAGCGTCTCGAATTCCATGACGTCGCACGACACCCCCGGGCCGAGGGCCAGGACGTCGTCGACGGGTCGGACCGCCTCCTCGCCCAGTCCGGTCCTCAGGATGTAGAGCGTGTCCGAGAGCTGAGGGCGAGCGCGTTCCGGCCGGGCATTCGGCCAGAGCAGCGCGATGAGCTTGTCACGCGAGACCGGGCGGCCGCGGGCCATTGCGAGGTAGGCCAGCAGGGCCATGCGCGCGCCCTGGGCGGCGCGACCGGCCACCCCCCGGCCGTCCGCCCCCTGGATCGAGGCGGTTCCCAGAAGTCTGAGGGTCAGCACTGGCCGGTCCGAGAGATCCGCGAGACTTCCGCGAGAGACCCACGATGCCATGGTCCCATTCTACCCGCTACGCACCGCGTAGCACGCTCCAGCCCCGGGCGGCTGGCGGGCGGCCGCGCTTCACCCGCGGGCGAGGCGCCCCTCGAACGGGGGGCATGCCCCGCCCGGGCAAACAGGAGGAGAGTCCATGGGCCGTTCACGTCCCCGGTACCTTCCCGGCACGATCGCCATCTTGGTTTCGCTCGCCGCTTCGGCCGCCTGCTCCGAGCAAACCGGCACGCCCACCGAATTGGCCATCCCCGTCTTCAGTCACGGGTCAGACCATGCCGGCGGCAACTTCGGCACCCACATGAAGGGCGGGAACGAGACGCCGCCCCGACTGTCCCTGGCGCAGGGACAGCTCGTACTGCGGCTCGACAGCGACGGCAATCTCGCCTACCGGCTGCTCGTCGCCGGCGCCGTGGACATCACCCAGGCGCACATCCATCTCGCGCCACCGGGAGTGCCCGGCCCCGTCATCGCCTGGCTGTACCCCGCCGGACCGCCCGCTCGGCTTGTTCCCGGCCGGTTCGACGGCGTGCTCGCCGAGGGCGTGATCGGCAATGCCGGCGTCGTCGGCCCGCTCGCCGGCCAGGGCGTGGCAGGGCTCATCGAGGCCATACGGGAGGGGAACGCGTACGCAAACGTACACACGGTGCTCTATCCGCCCGGCGAGATCCGGGGACAGGTGAAGTGACGTGCCGGGGAGTCCCGTCGGGCGGCCGACGGGCTCCTCTACAGTATCGATCCCGGCCTCGAACGCCGCAAGGAGTCGAATCCCTCGCTGAGCCGGGGCGGGCCGGGAACCGGTGCGCAGTGATAGCCGGTCTTCCCGGATAGCGCCCTGAGGATGTCACGCCGGACCCCGCGCCATACGCCTGGCGGGGCTGGGGAGGGCGCGCCCTCTCGCAGTACCTTGAAGCATGCTCATCCTCCTTCTCGTCGCCTTGCAGGGGCCCCAGCTGCCTCCCAGCGAGCTCGCCGACACCCTCCGTCGCTACTCCCTCGACCGCGCCGCCCTCCAGCGCCGCTACGCCGTCGACTACAGCCCGGCCCAGCGCGAGCGGGTCCGCGCCTTCGATGTCGAATGGGGCGGCCGCCTCGCCGCCCTCTCCTGGGACGGGCTCGGCGTCGAGGGCCGCCTCGACGGCATCCTCCTCGACAACGCCCTCCGCCGCGACCAGGCCCGGCTCGACCTCGAGGCCCGCCGCTGGCAGGAGGCCCAGCGGTTCGTCCCCTTTGCCGCCACCATCATGGCAATGATGGAGTCGCGTCGCCGGATGGAGACCCTGGTCCCGTCGCAGGCCTCGGCGAAGCTCGCCGCCATGGCGAAGGAGGTCGACTCCCTCCGGAAGCTGGTCGAGCCGCCGGCCAAGCCCGACACCGCCCGCACCACCCGGATCGTGGCGCTCCGGAGCATCCGCCTGCTCGAGGCGCAGCAGCGGACTCTCGAGCAGTGGTATCGCTTCTATGCCGGATACGACCCGCTCTTCACCTGGTGGAACGCCGATCCGTACAAGCGCGCCAGCGAGGCCATCACCAGCTACGCCAAGGCGCTCCGGCAGCACGTTGTCGGCCAGAAGGAGGGAGAGGACGAGCCGATCGTCGGCGACCCGATCGGCGCCGACGCGCTGCAGCGGGAACTGGCGTTCGAGTTCATCCCCTACACCCCGGAGGAGCTGATCGCCATCGCCGAGCGGGAGTATGCCTGGAGCCTCGCCGAGATGAAGAAGGCCTCGGTGGAACTCGGCTTCGGCGACGACTGGAAGCGGGCGCTCGAGCAGGTCAAGCAGACCTTCGTGGACCCCGGCCGCCAGCCCGACCTGGTCCGCGACCTGGCCCGCGAGGCGGCCGCCTGGGTGAAGCAGCGCGACCTCGTCACCGTCCCGCCGCTCGCCGAGGAGGTCTGGCGGATGGAGATGCTCTCGCCCGAGCGGCAGAAGATCTCGCCCTTCTTCCTGGGTGGCGAGGTGCTGCAGGTCTCCTACCCGACCGACGGCATGACCGAGGAGGAGAAGCTGATGAGCCTCCGCGGCAACAACCCGCACTTCTCCCGGGCGACGGTGCACCACGAGCTGATCCCGGGACATCACCTCCAGGGCTTCATGGCCGACCGCTACAACCCGCAGCGCGAGCCCTTCGGCACGCCGTTTCTCTGGGAGGGGTGGGCCCTCTGGTGGGAGTTCCTGATGTGGGACCGGGGCTTCCCCCGCGGGCCGGAGGACCGGGTCGGGATGCTCTACTGGCGGATGCACCGCTCCGCCCGGATCGTCTTCTCGCTGAACTTCCACCTCGGCCGGATGACGCCGCAGGAGGCGATCGACTATCTGGTGGACAAGGTGGGGCACGAGCGCGCCAACGCCACCGCCGAAGTGCGCCGCAGCTTCAACGGCGACTACGGCCCCCTGTACCAGATCGCCTACATGATCGGCGCGCTCCAGCTCCGCTCGCTGCACGCCGAGCTGGTCGGCAACGGCGGCTGGACCGAGAAGGGGTTCCACGACGCGGTGCTGCAGAGCGGACCGATGCCGGTGGAGCTGATCCGGGTCCGCCTCCGCGGCGACCGGCTGCCGAGGGGGTTTGCGTCGGGGTGGAGATTCTAGAAAGAGAGAAAGAGAGAAAGAGAGAAAGAAAGAAAGAGAGGGAGAGAAGGCCTCTCCCTCTCTCCCTCTCTCCCTCTCTTTCTCTCTCGCCTTACTTCGGCAGGATCACGGTATCAATCACGTGGATCACGCCGTTGCTCGCCTTGACGTCCGCCTTGACGACGTGGGCGTTATTCACCATCACCTTGCCGTCCATCACCTTGATCTTCACGTCCTGGCCATTGACGGTCTTGGCGCTGGTCAGCTTGACCACTTCGGACGACGGGACGTTACCGGCGACGACGTGGTAGGTCAGGATCGCGGTCAGCTTCTCCTTGTCCTTGAGCAGCGCCTCGACCGTCCCGGCCGGGAGCTTCGCGAACGCCTCATCGGTCGGCGCGAAGACCGTGAACGGCCCCTTGCCCGACAGGGTCTCGACCAGGCCGGCCGCCTGCAGCGCCGCCGCCAGGGTCTTGAACGAGCCCGCGGCCACCGCGGTCTCGACGATGTTCTTCGACTCGGCCTTCTTCGTGTCGGCCATGCCGTAGTTCTGGGCGGCCACCGGGGCCGCGGCGATCAGGGACAGCGCCACCAGCGAGTTCAGCGTCTTCATGGTTTGAAACCTCGGTCAGGGTTAGTGGGTACACGGGTTCGAGGACCGGAACCAATTGCCTCGATGCCCTGTCTACCCGGCGTCCATGTCCAAGGTTCCATGTTCCTCGACAAGACCTCGGTTTCGTGCCGGTAACTATTGACAAAACCTAGACAATTCAACAACTTAGCCCCTCAGTGATCGACTCCATCGGCCAGACCCCGCGTCACCCCATGCGGGTGGTCATCCAGCGCACCGGCCTCAGCGCCGACGTGCTCCGGGCCTGGGAGCGTCGCTACGGGGTGGTCGCCCCGGACCGGTCCGAAGGCGGCCAGCGGCTCTATTCCGACGATGACGTGGAGCGGCTCACCCTGCTCCGCCGGGCCACCACCGCCGGCCGGAACATCTCCCAGATCAGCGCCCTCCCCCTGCCCGAGCTCGAGGCCCTCGTCGCCGAGGACGAGACCCTCCGGGCCTCGCAGGAGGAGACCCCCGAGGGCCGGCGCCACGCCGCCCACCCGTTCACCGACGCCGCCGGCCGGGCTGTCGAGCGGTTCGACGTCGCCGACCTCGAGGCCCAACTCCGGCGCGCCGCCATGCAGCTCGGCAGCGCCATTGCCGTGGACGAGGTGATCACCCCGGTCCTCCGCGACATCGGCGACCGCTGGCACAAGGGCGAACTGACCCCGGCGCACGAGCACATGGCGACCGCCGCCATCCGTCGGGTCCTCGCCTGGATGTCCGCGTCCGCCCTGGTGCCCCACTATGCCCCGCTGGCCGTCGTCGCCACCCCCGCCAACCAGCGGCACGAACTCGGCGCCAAGATCGTCTCGACCACGGCGACCACCGAGGGATGGCGGGTCCTCTTCCTCGGCGCCGACCTCCCCGCCGAGTCCATCGCGGCGGCCGTGGCCCAGTCGGGCGCGTCCCTCGTCGCCCTCAGCATGATCTTCCCCGAGCACGACCCCGGCCTCGTCGCGGAACTCGCCCGGCTCCGCCAGCTCCTCCCCCCGCACGTTCAGATGGTGGCCGGGGGCCCCGCCGCCGTGGCCAACCAGACCGACCTCGTCGCCCACGGCACCCGGGTGATGCACTCCCTCGCCGAACTCCGCGTCCTCCTTCGGTCGCTCAACCCCGCCGCCTGAAACGCCGTCCCCGCCGGGTGCGTAGGGCGGGCATGCTCCATATATCCAGGCTCTCGCTGTTGGCCGGCGTCCTCTGCGCCGCCCCCCTCGCGGCCCAGCAGGACGACCAGCCACCCCCCGACCTCTCCCCCGGCACGGCCCTGAACCTCGGGTTTGGGAATACCGGGTTGAGCCTCGGCAATTCCTCCCGCTGGAACGGCGTCCGGATCAACCTCCGCGACCGCGGCGTCCGGGAGATCAACGGGCTCAACATCACCCTCTGGAAGGCCGCCTCCGACGCCAACCCCGAGGCGAAGCTCCGCGGCATCATGCTGGGAATCGTCGGCCCCGAGGGCGCGGAGCTCACCGGGCTTTCCGCCGGCCTCGGGGTCGTCAGCACCCGCAACATGACCGGCATCAACCTCGGCATCCTGGGCCTGGTCTCCGAGGGCGGCGCCTACGGCATCAACGTCGGCGGCCTGGGAATGGTGGCGGAGGGCGGAGCCTACGGCCTGAACATCGGCGGGCTGGGCGCGGTCGCCGAGGGTGGCATGATCGGCCTCAACATCGGGGGCCTGGGTGTGGTGGCCGAAGGCGGCCTCATCGGCGTCAACTTCGGCGGCCTCGGAGCCGTCGCGGAGGGCGGCGCCACCGGCCTCAACGTCGGCGGGCTCGGGGTCGTGGCCGAGGGGGGCGTGACCGGCCTCAACCTTGGCGGGCTGGGCGTGGTCGGCGAGGGCGGGATCGTCGGCATCACGCTGGCGGGGCTGGGCGCGGTCGGCGAAGGCGGCATCCGGGGAATCACCGTCGCGGGCCTCGGCGCCGTCGGCGAGGACGGCATCCAGGGCATCACCATCGGCGGGCTCGGCGTGGTGGGCGAAGGCGGCATTGACGGCCTCAGCATCGGAGGGCTGGGCATCGTGGGCGATGACCACATTGGCGGCCTCGCCATCGGCGGGCTCGGCATCGTCACCGACGAGCGGCTCATCGGCGCCGGCCTCGCCGTCGGGCACGTCCGCTCGCGGACGACCCGGGGGATCTCCACCGCGGGCTGGGTCCGGAACTGGGAAGAGATGCGGGGGGTGACCGTCGGGGCCTATAACGAAATGCGCGGCACCCAGCGGGGCCTGGCGATCGGGATCTACAACTCGGCGGAGGTCCTGAAGGGCGTCCAGATCGGCCTGCTTAACCGGGCCAAGAACAACAAGCCGCCGTTCCGGTGGCTGCCGATCGTCAACGTCAACCTGAACTAGGCGCCGCCCATGCGCACCTTCGCCACCACTTCCGCCCGCGGGCTTGACCAGGCCTCCTTCCCGATGCGGCTGTACCACAAGGCGAAGAAGCTCGGCACCTGGGATCCGAGGGACATCGACTTCTCGCAGGATCTCACCGACTGGAAGCGCCTGGCCGATGACGAGCGTGACGTCCTGCTGCGCCTGACCACCCTCTTTCAGGGCGGCGAAGAGGCGGTGACGCTGGACCTCCTGCCGCTGATCCAGGCGGTCGCGGTGGAGGGTCGCATCGAGGAGGAGATGTACCTCACCACCTTCCTCTTCGAGGAAGCCAAGCACGTCGAGAGCTTCCGGCGCTTCTTCGACGAGGTGGCGATGGAGTCGTCGGACCTGTCGCGGTACTTCACCCCGTCATGGCAGCGGATCTTCCACGAGGAGTTGCCGAACGCGCTGGGGCGGCTCCGGCTCGACACCTCCCCCGAGGCGATGGCCGACGCCTCCGTCACCTACAACATGATCGTCGAGGGCGTGCTGGCGGAGACCGGGTATCACGCCTATCACGAGGCGCTGACCCGGAACGGCATCCTGCCGGGGATGCAGGAGGTGGCGCGACTACTCAAACAGGACGAGTCCCGGCACCTCGCCTTCGGGGTGTACCTGCTGTCACGGCTGGTGGCGGAGCACGGCGCCCCCATCCAGGAGCGGATCCAGGCGCGAATGGCGGAGCTGCTGCTCCCCGCGATGGGCGTGGTGGTGGAGCTCTTCAGCGTCTACCCGGTCATGCCCTTCGGCCTCAGGCTCGAGGATTTCTCGACCTACGCCCTCGGCCAGTTCCAGAACCGGCTCGACCGGCTCGGCCGCGCGGCCCAGAGCGGCGTGGACGACGCGCTGCAGGGACTGGGCTGAGCTCAGCACACTCCCGCCCTCTCCCGCCCTCTCCCGCTACCTCCCGCCCACTACAAACGGGATCCCGTTCCCGCCTCCGGCCGGTACGACAACGCGCCTGAGGGACATTTTCCCACCTGCTCGATCATCGCCTGCGTGTCGGCGGCCGAGGCATCAATCCACGGCCGCCGCTTTACGTCGAAGACCGCCGGCAGTCCGCGGACACAGTTGCCGGAGTGGATGCAGAGCCCCGGCTTCCAGATGATGGTCACTTCGCCGTTCGAGTACTCGTGGACTGCCTCGTCGGCCATCGGTTCCTCTCTCTTTCTTTCTTTCTTTCTTTCTCTCTCTCTCTCTCTACCTGAACCACACGTCGGCGTACTCCCCGGTCCGCTCGAACGTCGCCCGCGCGAACGGGCAGAGCGGCATGATCTTCTGCCCTTCTTCCCGGGCCCAGGCCACCGCCGCCGCCACCAGCTGCTTGCCCACACCCTTCCCTTCGTAGCCGGGGAAGACGTCGGTGTGGTCCACGATCACCAGGGTGGGGTTGCCGCGGGAGTAGGTCATCTCCCCGGCACGGGCCTCTCCATCCCAGGCGGTGAACGACCCCTTGCTGTTCTCCTCCGCCCGCCTGACCTCGTAGCTCATCCCGTTCTCTCCCGCTATCTCCCGGCCGCCACATAGGGAATCCCGCTCCGCCCCGTCCGCACCGACACCCGTCCGCCCACCTCGAGTCCACTCGGCACGTGGAGAAGGTCCCGGGCCAGCATCACCATGCCGAGGGAGTCCGGCCGGCCGCGCCGCCCCCACTGGCGCACCCTCACCGGCGCGATCAGGTACCGCGCCCGATCGGGGTAGCGCTCCATCAACCCCCCGGCGTCCCGGCCGATCTCCACCACGCTCAGGCCCTCGGCCCCTGGGTTGGCCTCGGTGCCGGCGTCGAGCACCGCGAACGCCCGCCGGACGGTGCTGACCTCGCCCGGCGGCCCGAAGCCGAGGGTATCGAGCCAGGCCCGGGTCGTCAGCGGGGCGCTGATCGCGCCCTCGGGCCCGAGCCAGAGACGCACCGAGGTGGCGGAGTTGCGCGTCCCGCCGCTGACCAGCTTTGCCTCCCGTCCCAGCACCAGGGTGACCGACGTGCTGTCGGAGCCCGACTGGTTCCAGAGCCCCTGGGCGATGGCGCTGCCGCAGGTGATCACGGCGATCGCCACCGCGACGCGTGCCGGGCGGTTCATGAGGCACCTCCCTGTGCCGTCCGGCGCAGCTGTCGCAGCACCACCAGGGCCGCGATGGCGATGGCGCCCAGCACCAGGAAGAAGACGTAGTTGGGGAGCAGCTCCCACCACCAGTCGAACGCCTTGATGTAGGTGAAGAGCACCAGGAATGCGCCGGCCGCCCGAGCGGACCAGCGCCACCGGTTCCGGAGCCCCAGCCAGAGCGCCAGGGCGCCGAGCCCGAAACCGGCCACGTCATAGACGCCTTCCACCACGCCCGGCCGCATCGGCAGCACGCTGAGGCCGCCGTTGCCTGCGCAGAACAAGATGGCCCCGGCGGCGAGCAGCAGCCCGGCCAGCCGCACCATCTCCGCCGTGCCTTCGTCGAGCCGGCCCTGCCGCAGGGCCGGCGCGGCGATCACCAGCGCGCCCATCCCGAGGTACAGGTCGATCCGTCCGCTGTCCGGCGACCAGTCGTGCCCGAGCAGGTGCAGCGGCGTGCCGACCAGTCCGACCGCGAGGACAAGCGTGCCGGCGAACGTCAGCAGCGAGAAGCGGTACGCCAGCCCGAGCGCGAGGGTGAAGGCGCCCCAGGCCACCACCGCCAGCGGGGAGGGGGGCAGGTTGTAGATCCAGGCGATGACCTCGAGCGCCAGCACGAAGCCGGCGACGGCCAGGAGGGCCGTGATGGTGGCGAAGTAGTTGGTGCGCTCCCGGCGGCTGGCGAACTCGGTGAGCAGCACCCCGGCGATCGGGAGGGTGGAGACGATGGCCAGCTGGGCCGCGGTGGGAATGACGCCCCAGATCCGGTAGAAATAGGTGACGACCGCCGCGACCAGCGCGATCGCCCCGACCAGGCTCGCGATCCGCATGCCGAGCGAGAGCTGCTGCTCGCCGGCGGTGCGGTCGATGTCCCATTGGCCGGCGAGCGCCGCCAGCGTGGCGTCGTGGTGGCCCTCGAGCCGGGCCCGCGCCTCCGGCGCGAGGAGCGGCCCCAGTTCCTTTTCGGACTCGGCGAGCTCCGCCCGGAAGGCCTGGATCCGGTCCGCCCGCCGTTGGGCTTCAGTCCTGGATGCCATGAGACGAGGGACTCCCTTCTGCCGCCCTGCCGTCCTGCCGCCCTGCCGTCTACGGCGTCATCCCTTCGACGACACTCACACTCACCCCCGACGGATGCCGCCGGCTCCGGTGCACCGTCTGGGTCACCGCCCGGAAGTCGCTCTCCTTCGCCTCGAAGATGTTCGGCACGAAGGTCTGCGGGTTCCGGTCGATCAGCGGGAACCAGCTGTTCTGCACCTGGATCATGATCCGGTGGCCCTTCCGGAACCGGTGGTTGGCGGCGCGCATGTCCACCGCCAGCGGCGTCACTTCGCCGGGCGTCATCGGGATCGGCTTCTCCCAGCTCTGCCGGTAACGGGCCCGGAACACCTCGTTGGCCACCATCAGCTGGTAGCCGCCCATCGGCGGGTCGTCCGGCGTCACTCCGGGGTAGACGTCGATCAGCTTCACGATCCAGTCGCCGTCGGTTCCCGTGGTCGACACGAACAGGTCGGCCATCACCTGGCCCGACACCACGACGTCGCTCTCGAGCGGTTCGGTGGTATAGCTCATCACGTCGGGACGACTGTCGGCGTGGCGCTGGTCGTCCACCAGCCAGGTCGGCCAGGTGGAGGACCCGCCGTAGAGCGGCGTGATCGGGCGGGCGCGGTAGGGCACCGGCTTGGCGGGGTCGCTGACCCAGGCGTCGGCGCCGCTGTCGGCGGGGGCCGCGAAGGACAGCTTGCCGCCGGCCTGGAAGAACAACTTCCTGGGGCTGGCTGCTTCCTTCGGCGGCCAGCTGCCGTACTCCACCCACCGGTTGCCGCCGGTCTCGAACACCGTCGCCTCGGCGAGGCGCGGGTTGGGGCCATCCTTGAGGAAGTGCCGGAACCACGGCGCCTGGATCTTCTCGCGGTAGTGCTTCGAGGTGGGCTGGCCGAACTTGATCGGGCCGAGGGCGCTGCCTTCGGGGCCGGCCCAGCCGCCGTGGTTCCAGGGGCCGACCACCAGCCGGTTCAGGTTGGCGGGGGTGTCGTGGCGTTCCAGCAGCTCGTAGATCTTGAGCGGACCGTAGAAGTCCTCCTGGTCCCACCAGCCGGCGACGTTGAGGGTCGGGATGGTGATCCGGGTCAGGTAGCGGGCCACGCCCTGCCGCTGCCAGAAGGCGTCGTAGTCGGGGTGGTTGGCGAAGTCGTTCCAGGTCGGCACCGACGTCCCCAGCACCTTCGCCTTCACGTTGGCGAGCGTGCCGAGATTCAGGAACCAGCTGTAGGTGTCGCGGTCGGTGAACTCGAACGGGGTGGCGCCCTTGCTGCGTTCCATCAGGGCGGCGTACTCGAAGCCGTAGCTGAGCCGGAAAGCGCCGTTGTGGTGGAAGTCGTCGCCGAGCCACATGTCGGCGGGGGAGGCCTGGGGCGAGACCGCCTTCATGGCGGGGTGCGGGTCGAGCATCGCCATCACGGTGAGCCAGCCGCCGTACGAAATGCCGAGCATGCCCACGCGCCCGTTGTCGTTGGGGAGGGTCTTCAGCGCCCAGTCGATCGTGTCCCAGGTGTCGGTGCCCTCGTCGATCGCCTTGGGGTCCTTCGGGTCGCGCGGCGGCCGGAGCATCACGAACTGGCCTTCGGACTTGAACCGGCCGCGGATGTCCTGGAAGACGAAGATGTAGCCGTCGGCGGCCAGCTCCTTGTAGCTGGTGCCGAGGGCGTAGTTGAACCCCTCGGCGTCGCCGCGGACCCCGTCGGGCGTGCGGGTCAGGATGATGGGAAACGGCCCGGTGCCGGTCTTCGGGACGTAGACCTCGGTGTAGAGCTTCGTCCCGTCCCGCATCGGGACCATCGCCTCCTGCTTGGTGAACAGCTCCGAGGGTTTCTGGGCCGCGGCTTGGGCGGAGAGGCGGAGGGGCGGAG
>DASWBQ010000003.1:0-6394 GCA_036390535.1 Gemmatimonadales bacterium
GTCGCCGGGCCGGACGTCGGGCATCGGCCGGCGGCTCTCGATGGTGGCGAGGTAGTCGGCGATCCAGTCGACGACCTGGTGACCGTGGGCGCGGAAGTCCTGAAGATCCATGACTGAGAGTTGAGAGGTGAGAGTGGAGAGTAGACGGTTCCGATCACCCAGAAAAGGAGCGGTGGCCGCAACACTCCCTACTCTCTACTCTCCACTCTCCACTCTCAATCTCTGCTCTCTCCCCTCGCCTCCAGGAGCTTCACCACGAGATCCCCATGCCGCTCCGCATCCCTCCGCCCCAGGTCCAGCGTCGCTTCGACGCGCTCGACCGAGGTGTAGTCCCACCGGCTGATCGGCGGGGGCTCGGTGGGAGCAAGGTAGAGGCGCCTTCCCTGCCAGCCGATGTTCTCCCTCGGGTAGGGGCGGGTCAGCAGCACCAGGGTCCGGTCGACGCCGGGGACTCCCTCGGCGAGGTAGGCGGGGGCGTTGTCGACCATCCCGCCGTCGAGGAGGACCTGGCCACGCACCGCGCCCAGGGGGGTGAAGGGCGGCGTGGCGGAGGACGCCAGCACCAGAGCCACCAGTTCCTCGGGATCGGCGCACTCCCGGGCGTCGAGGACGAAGGGGGTGAAGCCGATCCGGTGCCCGGCCTTCGGGTGCAGCTTGCCGTGGCTGAGCTGGCGCTCGAAGCTGTAGCCGGCCATGCCGAGGGTCACGGCCAGCGACACGGGCAGGCGCGGTGGCAGGGCGGCGGCCAGGACGTAGAAGGGGAACGGGAGCGCCCTGATGCGCTCGAAGCCGCCGTCGGCGAGGGCGTACCGGAGGGTGTCGGGATAGATGGGGATGTGCGGGGTGAGCCGCCCGCCCCGGCGGAGCCGACCCCAGTGGAAATTCCGGGTGATGCCGTCCCGCCGGCCCAGCCAGTACTGGTGGGTGGCGGGCTGGCGCCCGGTGAGCCAGATGACGCCGAAGCAGGCGCCGGCGCTGCAGGCGCTGATGGCGCCGACCCGCGGTTCAAGGGCCGGCCACCAGCGTTCCAGGAAGCCCACCTGCACGAAGGCGCGCTGGCCACCGCCGGCGAGGCAGAGCCCGAGGTCCCGAGACATGGGGGAAAGCTACTGACTCCCGGGAGATCGCCGGGCGACGCCCAGCGGAGTTGGCGCGTGAACCGGCCGTGGCCACCGTCCCCTTTCAGAACAACTGCCCCGCCACCGGGGAGCGACCGTGCCCGGGAACGGAACGATCGGATCGGTTCCACGCCTCGTGGAGGTGCCTATTGGCCAAGGAGCAACTGGCCCGTGGCTTGCCTGCCCAGCCAACCGGTATCTTGCAGGGCATTCGAGCCTCCTCAGCGAAGGCGGGTCCATGTACGGAATGGTCAACCAGGCGGTCGAGTCCCTGGTTCGCAGCCGATTCGGCGACGACGCGTGGGAGACGATCAAGCGCAAGGCCGGCGTGGACGTGGAGGTCTTCGTGTCCAACCACGGCTACTCGGACGATGTGACCTACCAACTGGTTGATGCGGCCTCCGAGGTCCTGGGCCTTCCCCCTGACGACGTGCTTCACGCCTTCGGCGAGTACTGGGTGCTGGTCACGGCGCGGGAGGGATACGGGCACCTGATGTCGGCCGGCGGGAACACGCTGGCGGAGTTCCTGACCAACCTCCCCGACTTTCATACCCGGGTAGCGTTGCTCTTCCCCGACCTGAGACCGCCGCGGTTTGCCTATTCGGATTCCAGCCCGGACGGCCTGACCCTGCACTACTTCAGCCACCGCCCGGGGCTGGCCGCGTTCGTCAAAGGCCTGCTCAGCGGCCTGGGAAAGATGTACGACACCCCGATCAGCGTGACCCAGACCGCCGTGAAAGCCGACGGCGCCGACCACGACGAGTTCGCGGTGCGATGGGGCACAGCGGCGGCATGACGGACGCCGGGTTCGCCCTCGGGCCCAGTCAGACCGAGACGCTCTTCCCGTTTCACCTGATCTGGGACGACGACCTGCGGATCACCCAGGTAGGACCCTCCCTGCAGCGGCTCTTCCCGGACCTGCTCGCGGGCGCCCATCTGCTGGAGCACTTCCGGATCGACCGGCCGCACGGGATATCCGATGCGGCCTCCCTGCGCGCCCACCCGCATCGGGTGTTCATACTGGAGCACACCCAATCCAAGGTGGTCCTCCGGGGGGAGGTCGTTCCGGTGGGGCCGCCGCCGGGGCTGGCTTTCCTGGGCTCCCCCTGGCTTCGGGACCCGTCCGACCTGGCGAAGCTGGGCCTGCGCCTTGGCGATTTTGCGGGCCACGACGCTACCGTCGACATGCTGCAGCTGCTCCAGACGACGGCCACCGCCCTCAAGGACACCCAACGGCTGGCGGACCGCCTCGACGAGCGATCGCGCGAGCTGCGGCAAGCCAACGAAGCGCTCCGGGCCAGCGAGACCCGGTACCGCACCCTGCTCGAGCAGTCCCCCCTCGGCATCCTCACGATGGCCCTCGACGGAGACGTCACCTTCGCCAACCGGCGGCTGGTCGAGGCGCTGGGGGGCAGGCCAGAGGACGTGCTTGGCCAGGCCTGGCGGCGACTCTTCCCGCTCGGGCTGGCCGATGCCGCCCTGGCGGAGCTGCTGCGCGTCGGGACCGGCCAGTCCTCGCTGAACATCGAGCTCCCGCTACGCCGTCCGGACGGGAGCACTGGCTGGGTCAGCCTTACCGGCGCGGTGCTGGCCGACGCCCAGGGCAACCCGGAGGGGTTCCTCGTCATCGCCGAGGACATCACTTCGCGCAAGGACGCCGAGGCGGCGATGGCCCGGGCCAGGGACCTCGAGCTCCAGGTGGCGTCCCGGATCCAGGAGACGCTGCTGCACGGGCGAGCGCCGAAGACCCTGCCCGGCCTGACGGTTGGGGAGTTCATCCAGTCCCATACTGGCGTGAACGGCGACTTCCACGACTACTACGTCCACACTCCAGGCGTGATCGACGTGCTGCTGGGCGACGCGATGGGAAAGGGCCTCCCCGCCGCGCTGCTCGGCGCCGCGACGAAAGCCCGCTGTGCGCGGGTGGTAGGCCGGTTGATCTTCGAGGGTAGGGGTCGCCTCCCGGAGCCGAGGGACATCGTGGCCCGGCTGCAGCGGTCGCTGGGACCGCAGCTGGTGGCGATGGAGAGCTTCGTCACCATGGTGTACCTACGCCTCGACCTGACCGAGGGGACGATCACGTGGGTGGACTGCGGCCACCCCGGGCTGCTGCGCCTTCGCCGGGACAGCGGCGAGGTGGAACTCCTCAAGGGGGACAACGCTCCGCTGGGGTTCGGCGCCAGCCAGAGCTTCTCCCAGGAAGTCACCCGGTTCTTTCCGGGCGAGGTCCTGGTGGTCTTCAGCGACGGGCTGACCGAGCAGCGGAACTCGGTTGGGGAAATGTTCGGCACCGCCCGCCTGGCCGCCGTGGTCCAGGCGGCCGCGGATGCGCCGCCGGACGCCATGGCCATGGGCATCCGCGACGCGCTGTCTCGCTTCGGCGACGTGTCCTTCGGGGACGACGTCTCCTGCCTGGTGCTCTCGGCGAACCCGCTCCGGCTCACCGAGCCGCACTGCATTGCGGAGACGTTCCCGGCCAGCCCGAGTTCCCTCGTCGGGATTCGCCGATTCGTGCGGCGGTTCCTGGCGACTGCCGTTCCGGGGGACGCGCCGGCGGAGTGGGAGGAGACCCTGCTCCTCGCCGTCCATGAGGTGGCCACGAACGTCCTGAACCACGGGCTCGAGCCGGGAACGGCGGGCACCACCCTGAACGTCGCCGTCGGCTCGACGCCAGAGGGGGTACAGGTGCTGATCACCTATGAGGGACGGCCGTTCACCCCCCCCGAAACCGTCACGCTGCCGGACCTGGCGGAGTTCCCGGACCACGGGTTCGGACTGGGCCTGATCGCCGGGGCCACCGACGGTGCCGACTACGGTACTGATGCGGAGGGCCGGCGGACGATTACATTGACCAAGCGGTTTCCCAGGCCGGCGTCGAGCGCCGGTCCGCATCCGTGAGGAGGACCAGTCCGTGTCCGTACAGGCCGAGACGACCGGGGGCATCGGTGTGGTCACGCTCGGGCTCAGCGCCCTCGACGTCACCACCGCCAAGGAGTTCAAGCGGGAGATGGGGCCGCTCCTCAAAGCCCACCGGCGGATGGTGCTCGACTTCGGCCAGGTGACGTTCGTGGACAGCTCCGGCCTCGGGGCGATCCTGTCCTGCCTCCGGGAGCTGAACAACAGCGGCGGGGACCTCAAACTCTGCAACGTCCTGCCACCCGTCCGTGCCTTGTTCGAGATGGTCCGGCTTCACCGGATCGTGGACATCCTCGCCACCCGGGAGGACGCGCTGGCGTCCTGGCGCTAGGCGTCTTCCGCTCCCAGTCCCCCGGCGTACTGCTTGAGCTTCCGGTAGAGGGCGGTCCGGCCGATCCCCAGTTCCCGCGACATCTGGCTGATGTTCCCGCCGGTCCGGCGGAAGGCCTCCTCGATGGCCAGCCGCTCGAGGGCGTCCAGAGTGAGTCCCGCCAGAACCAGCCCGCCGGCGTGAGACACCGCTGGGGCCGCCGCAGACGCCGGCACCGCGGCCGGGGCCGCCCCGCCCAGCACCGCTGCCCGGATCCGGTCCGGCAGGTCGGCCAAGGTGACCCACTCGCCTGATGCCAGCACAGCGGCCCGCTCGACGGCGTTCTCGAGCTCGCGGACGTTCCCGGGCCAGTCATAGGTGACCATCGCCTCGAGGGCGTCGAGGCCGAAGCTGCGGTCATGGTTGCGGCCGGCATCCGCCTGGGCCAGGAACTGGTGCGCCAGGAGAACGACATCGCCTTCCCGCTCCCGCAGCGGCGGCACGCTCAGCTCCATGACCGCCAGCCGGTAGTACAGGTCCTCGCGGAAGCGACCCGCCTTCACCTCCGCGGCCAGATCGCGGTGGGTGGCCGCGACCAGCCGGATGTCCACCGAGACCAACTCGGTCCCGCCGACCCGCTGGAAGGTCCGCTCCTGCAGGACCCGCAGCAGTTTCGCCTGGGCGGCAGCCGACAGCTCTGCGACTTCGTCGAGGAAGAGGGTTCCCCGGTGGGCCTGCTCGAACTTCCCGACGCTGCGAGCAACGGCGCCCGTGAACGCCCCCTTCTCATGGCCGAAGAGCTCCGATTCCTGGAGCGTCTCGGGGATGGCGGCACAATTCAGGGCGATGAACGGGCCCCGCCGGCCGCTCTGGACGTGGATCGCCCGGGCAATCAGTTCCTTGCCGGTGCCGCTTTCGCCGTGGATCAGCACGGTGATGTCGCTGGGGGCGATGCGATCGAGCTGTGCGAACAGCCGGCGCATCGGAGCGCTGCGTCCCGCGATGCCGGGATAGGCCCCGGTGCCGGATTCCCGCTCGAGGGTGGCGACTTCGATCGCGAGGCGACGGGTCTTGAGCGCGTTTCGCACCGCCACCACCAGGCGGAGCTCGTCCACCGGATCGTCGAGGTAGTCATCGCCTCCCGCCTCGAGAACCGAGGCCACGAGGTCCGCCTGTGCACCCTGGACCAGAAGGAGCACCGGCAGGCGCTCGTCACGGGTCCGCAACTCGCGCACCAGGTCAATGGCCTCCGGGCCGGAGGCGAGGGAGACCAGCCAGCAGTCGGGGATGGCCTCGGCCAGCCTGAGCCGGGCCTCGGCGGCGCTCCTCGCCTGCACGACCTTGGCGCCGGCCTTGTCGAGGAAGCGGGTGGTGCGGGCGGCGAGCACCTCGTCGGCCTGGAGCAGCGCCACCACTGGGGAGCCATCGGAAGCGAGCTTCACCTCTGTTCCCTTTGCGAACACCGGGGACCCCACCGATCTGGTCACGTCCCAAGATAGCACAGCCCAGCCCGGCCAAGGACGCGCAACTCCGCGTAAGTCCTTGTGAGAACGAAGGCTGCGTTCTGGCACCTCGCTTGCCCTTGGGAGGCATGTCGACTGCCCCTCCCCCACTCAGGAGTATCACCGAATGTCCCGCCGAGTCTTGTTGGCCTGCTTCTCCCTGGCGTGCCTGGCTAGCGCCGCGTGTACCGAAACTGCCCCCGATCCCGTGGCCCCCGATTTCGCGCTCCGGGTCGGCGAAACCAACCAGTACTGCACCGAGCTGATGGCCGGCCAGTCCACCGATGCGGGTGGCGTCTGCGCCACCGTCGAGGGCGACTACCTGAAGATCACCTACACGACGGCTGGTGGCTGGACCCTCACGGGGACCCATCTCTGGGTGGGCCCCCAGTGGTCCCAGATGCCGCAGACCCGGACCGGGAACCCGAAGATCGGCAACTTCCCGTACACCTCGGGCTTGCTCAGCACCACGACCCACACGGTCTCGGTGGACCTGAAGCTGTGGGGTCTCAACTCCTCGATGATCTCGTGCGAGGCGCTCACCCTCT
>DASWBQ010000004.1:0-6063 GCA_036390535.1 Gemmatimonadales bacterium
GGCCTTGCCGCGGAGCAGACGGTAGGGGTCCTCGTCCGCGCGGAGCGCCACCCCGTCGACCGCCAGCAGGTAGTCGCCCACCGCGACATTCACGCCGATCTCGGTGAGCGGCGAGCGGTAGGTCGACTCTTCGTTGTGGCCCCCGTAGATCTTGGTGATCCGGTACCGGCCGCTGGCCGGATCGAGGGCCCACCGGGCGCCGGGGAGGGCGACGGGCGTCCGCGCCGGGATGGTGAAGTCACCCCCCTCCACGTAGGCATGCTGGACGGTCAACTCCGAGATCATCTCCTGGATCACGTAGTTCAGGTCGGAGCGGTGGGCCACCCAGGGCAACAGCGCCTCGTAGCGCTTGCCGATCGCCGCCCAGTCGAAGCCGTGCATGTTCTCGACGTAGAAGAAGTCGCGGTAGCGCCGCCAGACCTCGTGGAAGATCTGGCGCCACTCCTCGGTCGGTACCCGGTCCACCATGAGACCGCTGGTGGCGACCGCCTTCCGGCTCGAGGTCCCCGCCGGCGTGGCGTCGTAGAGCGCGTAGCCGCTGCCACTGCGCACCAGGGCCTTGGCGCCGTCGCCGGAGAGCGCGTAGCCCATCATGTCGTCCACGAGGGACGTAACCTTCCGGTCCTTGAAGCTGAAGATCTTGAGCGCCGTGGGACGGTCGCCCGCGCGGCCGTACATCGGCGCCGGGCTGACGGTGTAGAGCAGGTGCCCCTTGGTGGCCGAGAGCATGCCGAGGTTGTCGGCGTCGACCGGCACCCGGACGACCCGCCCGGACAGGCCCTCGAACTCGACCAGGTCCCCGGCCGGCGGCGTGGCAGCAGCAGGGGCGACCGGCGCCTCGAGGGCCACCTCGTCGCTCTTCGGCGGGAAGGGGTGCTTGACGCCCCGGCGGAGCGCCAGCGCGTAGATCCCGGTGGTGCGGATCGTGGCGAAGTTGAACTCGGCGGTCGAGATCTGCGGCTGGTACTCGCGGTCGCTCAGGTAGAAGAGGTAGTCGCCGGCGGGATCCCACGCCGGGTTGGAGGCATTCCAGGCCGGGTCGGTGACGCGGTGCGTCGTGCCGTCCCCGGGGTTCCAGATCCGCACCTCGGACTGCCCCGTTGCCGCCTGCTCGCTCCAGGCCAGGTAGCCCCCGCGCGGCGACCAGGCGAAGTCGCGGATGATGCCCCGGGTCGAGGCTCCCGCCTGCACCAGCTTCCGGCCCTCGAAGGAGAAGACCCACACCTTGCCGGTCTGGTCACTGAAGGCGATCTGCTTGCCATCAGGAGACCAGGTCGGCCCGAACCGCATCCCCGTGCCATTACGGGTGAGCTGCTCCGGCTCGCCTCCTGCCTGATCCACGACGTAGAGTTCCTCCTCACCGGTACGGTCCGACAGGAAGGCGATCCGACGACCGTCGGGTGACCAGGCGGCGCCCTTGTCGTGCGCGCCCGAGGACTGGGTCAGGTTCCGAGTCGGGCCGGCCTCGATCGGCGCCGTGAAGACGTCGCCACGAGCGACGAAGAGGGCCCGCTCCCCCTTCGGCGAAAGGTCGAAACTCTCGAGCTGGGCGGCCGCGGCCACCCGGGAGGGGCGCTTCCAGAGCCCGTCATCCGGCATGGTGATCGCTACCGGGCGACTCTGCCCGGCCCTGGTGTCGAGCAGCTGGATCTCGCCGTTCAGCTCGTACACGATCCGCCCGGTGGCCCGGTCGCCGCTCGGCCACCGGACGTCCCAGAGGCGGCTCTGGGTCACCGGGCGGGTGCTCCCCTGGGCCACGTCGTAGGCGTACAGGTTGAAGGTGCCACTCCGGTCGGAGGTGAAGTAGATCGTGCCGCCGATCCAGATCGGGTCGCGATCGGAGTGGGCGTCGCTGATCACCCGGCGGGCCGTCTTCGAGGCGAGGTCGAAGATGAAGAGGTCGTTGGCGGTGCCGCCGGCGTAGCGCTTCTCGGGCCGGAAGTCGCGGTAGAGCGGGGAGTAGACGATCTGCTTGCCATCCGGTGAGAACTCGCCGGCGCCGGACTCGGGCATCGGGAGCGGCTCGGAGGGACCGCCACCAAGGGGCACGGTGAACAGCTTCGTCTGACCAGTGGTCCAGCTGTCGCGGCCCGACCGATAGACGATCCGCTTGCCGTCGTTGGTCCAGCCGTACACCTGATGGTCCCAGCCCCAGCGCGGGGTGAGGGGACCGGCGGCCGGGTACCACGTCAGCTGCTTCGGCTCCCCGCCGGTGGCCGGCACGACGTAGACCTGCTCATCGCCGTCGTACTGCCCGGTGAAGGCGATCCACTTGCCGTCGGGGGAGAAGCGCGGGAACAGCTCCACGCCGGGGTGGGCGGTGATCCGGGTGGCCTGGCCGCCGGTGGCTGGCGCCGTCCAGATGTCACTGCCGTAGGAGAAGGCGATCCGATCGCCGCTGATGGCGGGGAACCGGAGCAGCTTCGTCTGGGCCGAGGCGGGCAGCGAGGCGAGCAGCAGGGCAACGGCGGGGAGAATGCAGCGGGCAAGCGGGCGGACGGTCACGTGGTGTCTCCGGGTGTGCGCGTGGTGCACTGCAGCCCGGGACAGGGGGAGATGCTCGAGGACCGACCGGGCGGAAGGGGTCCCCTGCCCAGGGCATGCTGTCCTTATGATAAACCGACGAGGGTGCATCCGGGCGGCGGCACCCGCTGCCACCCTCGGCCGCGCCCACCGCCGGAGTCGCGCCTCCTACTGCACCACCACCCGCCCTCGCATCCCGCTGGTGGCGGTGCCATGCGCCGAGCAGAAGTAGTCGTACGTGCCGGCGACCGGAAAGGTCTGGTCGTGAGTGTAGGGACCGTTCCGGAGGGTCGGCTGGCTCGGGATGGTGGCCGGGGCCACGGGCAGGATGTTGTGCTGGTAGCTGCCGTTGGGCCACACGAAGGAGACTGTGCCGCCCGTGGCGACGGTGACGGTACCGGGAGAGAACTGGTTGTTGGCCACATTGACGGTTACCTCGGCTCCATCGGGCGGGCCGGCGCCGTCGTCCGATCCGCTACACCCGCCAAGTACCGCGGCCGCGATCAGGCCATGAACCACCCGTCGGTGCTGCGTCAGCATCGGCAACCCTCCCTGGGAAAGACAGCATGAGTCAGCGGCGGCCGCTGCCGGCGGGCCCTCATTGCGGCTCCCGACCGGGGGCCGCCGCGGCCCGGAGGTCCCTGAAGAAGTTCTGCACGATCACCAGGTCGCCGGACTCGTCCCCGCCCCCCTGACGTACCAGGAGGAAGCGACGGCCGTCCCGGCTCACCTCGAACATGTGGCCGCGCAGCTGATTGGTCTCGAACTGCGTTTCGGCCGGGAGCTGGAGCAGCCTGCGGGGGCTGGCCTGACCGGGGCCGCGCGCCATGTCCACCGAGAAGATCGCGTCAGTGCTCTCGCCGCGGATCAGCTCACGGCCATCGGGGCCACTCTGGCCCCGGAAGATCAGCTCACGGCCGTCGGGACTCCACACCGGGGCATCGCCCCCGGCCGTCGAAATCTGCCACTTCCCCTCCTGCACCGCGGGGAACGGCCGGACGAATACCTGGGGGTCGCCGGTTTCGGCGGAGACGTAGGCCAGCCACCTCCCGTCGGGCGAGAGCGCCGGCAGCCCCTCGTCATACGGCTCGGCCAGCAGTGGCTGCGGCACGCTGTCCACGCCCAGACGCATCGCGTACAGGTCCAGGGAGGGGGGCCCGACGACGCTCATGAGAAGCCAGGCGCCGTCGCGGGACCAGCGGGCCTCCACGACTTCGCGGCCGATGTCGGTGACCAGTTCCTCCGACCCGACGCCATCGGCCCGGCGTCGCCACAACGTCGAGCGGCCCTCCCGGCGGGACACGAAGCTGACGTACTGCCCATCCGCCGTCCAGGCCGGAGATCCGTTGGCCAGGCCCCCGAAGGTGAGCCGGGACTTGGGACCCCGGTCCAGCTGCTTGACCCAGACATCGGTCCGTGCGCCGACGATGCCGACGGCGAGGCGCATCCCGTCCGGGGAGAGCTCGAAGTCCTCGAACTCGACGTCATTCCACTCGGGGTCCACGACGTTCAGCTCGCCGCTCTGCGTCACCCAGACGAAGTCCTCGGCCGCGTTGAGTCCCAGTGTCACGTAGGCCAGGGTCCCCGTTTCCGATATCGTCAAGTCGGTGAACCCGCCCAGCCGGACATCCAGGTCTTCGACCAGCGCGACCGGGCGCCCGGTCGCGGTGAGGGTCTTGGGGTCGAAGGCCTGCGCCATCAGCGTACCGTCGTAGGTGACGTACACCACATGGCCGCTGGCGGAGTACACCCCGGCGATGCCCGGCATGGTGGCGCCGAACTCCCCGGTGGCGAGATCCACCGCGCGGAGGGCGTATCCCGCTTCGTCGTTCTGGACGCCTGGGAAGGCCGTGACCAATGCGGCCCGGCCGCCCGGCAGCAGGTGGATATACCGGTATCGGGTGGCACTGTCGGAATCGGCCAGGCGCACCACATCTTCGGCCGGTCCGCCACTCCCGGCCACCCTGCGGATGGTCCGCCCCTTGTCGTCGATGAAGTAGATATTCCCAGCGGTTCCCCAGGCGGGGTTGCTACCGATGCCGCCTTGAAGCACGGTAATGGGCGGTCCGCCCCGAAGCGAGACGGTTTTCAAGGCGGGCAGACTGGTGCGCTCGCCGGTGACAAAGGCGACCTGGGTGCCATCCGGGGAGATCGCGGGAGCGACGGCGCTGTCGGTGCCTGGCAGCAGGCGGGCCTCGAGCCGGTCCATCGCCCGGAGGTAGAGCCCATGCCTTCCGATGTCACCGACGTCACCCACATAGACCAATTCGCGGCCGTCGGGCGAGAGCGCCAGGCGGGGAGGCTCGTTGACTCCGTTGCTGTAGCGGAGCTGGGTCGAGTCGCCCATGACCACGGCGAAACGGGTGACGGCGCCTTCGGGAGCGGGGCGGGTAAGGGCCCAGACGGCCAGCGCCGTGGCGGCCACCGCCAGGGCCGACAGGCCCAGCGCGGCGGTCCGCCACGGCGATGGGCCGACGGCTGCCACGCTGGCGCCGGTGCGTCGCGGCGCTGCGCCGGGAGTGGAGAGCGCTTCGGCAAACTGCGCTGCCGTGGCAAACCGGTCGGCCGGGAGCTTGGCCAGCGCGGCCAGCACGGCATCCTCGACGTGGGGCGGGACCGTCTCCCGCGTCCGGGTCGGCGGGACCGGCTTCTCGGTCATCACCTTGGCGACGATGGCCTGGGCGGTGGGCCCGCTGAAGGGCGGCTCGCCGGTGAGCATCTCGTAGACCACGCAGCCGAGGGCGTACACGTCGGCGCGCGCATCGAGGACGCGCTCCCCCATCGCCTGCTCGGGGCTCATGTAGGTGGGCGTGCCGAGCGACATGCCGGTTTCGGTCATCCGGCCGCCGGCGCTGCTGGCGGCCAAGGCAATGCCGAAGTCGGCGACCAGCGCGCGGCCGTCATGCAGCAGGATGTTCTCCGGCTTGATGTCGCGGTGGACCACGCCGTGGCGATGGGCGTAGTCGAGGGCGCCGGCCACCTCGGTGGCGATCCGGACCGCGTCGGTGATCGGCAGCTGCTTCTCGCGCGTGAGCCGGTCCCGGAGCGACTCGCCCTCCATGTACGGCATGACGTAGAAGAGGAACGAGTCGGCCTGGCCGGAGTCGTGCAGCGCCAGGATATGGGGATGCTGGAGGTTGGCGGTGGTCTTGATCTCGGAGAGGAACCGCTCGGCGCCGATGACTGCCGCTAGCTCCGGCCGCAGCACCTTGATGGCGACCTTGCGGTCATGCTTGAGGTCCTGAGCCAGGTACACGGTGGCCATGCCGCCGGCGCCGAGTTCACGCTCGAGGCGGTACCGGTCCGCCAGGGCGGCCGTCAGGCGGTCCAGTGGTTCAGCCAAGGGTGCTCCGGGCGAGGGAGGATCTACACCAACCTAACACCGCGGGCGAAGTCGCTCGCCGGATCCTCACGCCGAGGGCGTTTGTGGACCAGCTGCGCCGCTAGCCCCGGCGCCCCGGCCTCTCCCCAGCGCCGCCTCGAGCGCGCGGGCGAACGGTCGCGGGAGTCTCCGGGTGTGCAAGCGGGGCATGACCGTTC
>DASWBQ010000005.1:0-4055 GCA_036390535.1 Gemmatimonadales bacterium
GGCTGGGCCTTCGAGGGAGCCCGCCTGCTGGAGAACATGCCATGATCCGACAGTTGATCGCCGTACTGGCGCTGGCCGGGATGCCGGCGGCGCTGGCCGCCCAGTCGCAGCAGCGGCTCTCGATCCAGGGATCGGGGGCGATGGTGTTCCCGACCGCGTCGGAGAGCGGGTTCGAGAACGACACCCGGCTCGGGTGGGAAGCCCAGCTGCGGTACACCTTCTCCCGCTTCTCCCTCGGGGCGGGCTACCAGCAGGCCACGGTCTACAAGTTCGCCACCGGCGATTTCACCGGCGCCATCTCCACCCTCTTCGTCGAGCCCCGCTACGTCTTCGCGGCAGCCCAGCGGACCGCCTTCTACGCAGCCGGGCGGATCGGGGCCGGGCTGCTTCAGTGCGACCCGGAGCAGGCCTGTGCCGAGCAGGCGTGGGAACCGGCGTACGGTGGCGGGGGCGGGCTGCTGTTCCTGCTGGGCACGCGGGTGTCCATCGACCTCGGGGCCCAGTTCTTCGCGACCCGCTACACCCTGGCGTCGGGCGAGAAGGCCTCTCCCGGCTACTTCATGGCCCGGCTGGGCCTGAGCATCGGGCTCTAGAGTGCGCCTCCGTCCCCTCCTGCTGGCCGCGGGGTCCCTGCTGGGGGCCGCCTGCTCCGGCGATGCGCCGAGCGGAGGGGACGTCCTGGTCGTGTCGTCGGTGGAGGTCACCCCGCCCAGCGGGAGCGTCACGGTCGGCGGCACCCTGCAGCTCACCGCGGTCGGGAAGACCTCCGGCGGGGTGGAGGTCACCGACCGCGCGGCCCGCTGGTCCTCGTCGAATGCGGCAGTGGCCTCGGTGTCGTCGTCGGGCCTGGTCACCGGCAACGCCCTCGGCGGCCCGGTCACCATCACGGCGACGATCGACCGCGCCTCGGCAACCGCATCGATCACCGTGACGCCCACGCCGGTCGCCACGGTCACGATCGAGCCGGCGCAGGCCCAGATCGAAATCGGCGCGGCGGTCCAGTTCTCGGCGACGCCTCGCGGTGCCCAGGGCCAGCCTCTCGAGGGGCGCCCGGTCGCGTGGGAGAGCGAGAACCCCGCGATTGCCACGGTCACGACCACGGGTTCCGCCATCGGGGTGACGGTGGGCACCACGACGATCCGGGCCACCTCGGAGGGGAAGGTGGGAACCGCCAGCATCACCGTGGAGCCGAGGGCGGCCTCGCGGCTCGGGTTCACGACCCCGCCGCCCAACGGCGTGGCGGGTCAGCCCCTGGGGCCGGTGCGGGTGGCGGTCCAGGACAACATCGGCGGGACGGTGACCACCGCCACCACCGCGATCACGCTGGGGCTGGCGGACAATCCGGGCGGGGCCACCTTGGGCGGCACTCTCACGGCCACGGCGGTCCAGGGGGTGGCGACCTTCAGTGACCTGGTCCTCAACCGCGCCGCCGCCGGCTACACCCTCCGGGCCTCGGCGGCGCCCCTGAGCCCGGCCCTGAGCCCGCCGTTCACGATCGCCGCCGCGGCCGCGACGGCCCTGGCCATCACCACGCAACCGTCCCCGACGGCGCAGAGCGGCGTGGTCCTGCCGCAGCAGCCGGTGGTGCAGCTCCGGGACGGACTCGGCAACACGGTGCCCCAGGCGGGAGTCACGGTCACGGCCACACTGGTCGGGACCGGCGGGACACTCGGTGGACAGGCCGCAGTAGTGACCAGCGCCAGCGGCGCGGCGGTGTTCACCAACCTGGCCGTGACGGGACCGGCGGGCAGTTACTCGCTCCGGTTCGCGACCGCGGGGCTCCCAGAGGTGCAGTCCAACGCGATCACGCTCGGGGCCGGCGGGGCGGCCGCCATTCAGATCGTGACCCAGCCTTCTTCCACCGCCGCCAACGGCACGCCGCTGGCGACCCAGCCCTCGGTCCGGCTGGTCGATGGGGGAGGGAACCTGGTTTCGCAGGCGGGGGTCACGATCACCGCCAGCGTGGTGGGGGGCGGAGCCACGGTGAGCGCCGGCGCCACGGCGACGACCAACGCCTCCGGCGTCGCCACCTTCAGCGGGCTCGCCCTGACCGGTCCCGCGGGCAACTACTCCCTGTCTTTCTCCGGGCCAGGCCTGACCGCCGTCACGTCGAATGCGATCGCCCTCGGGGTCGGGTCGCCCAGCGCGCTGGCGGTGGCCCGCCAACCCTCGACGTCCGCCCAAAGCGGAGTGGCCTTCCCGGTGCAGCCCCAGGTGCGGGTGGTGGACGCCGGAGGCAACGCCACCGCCGCCTCGGGTGTGGTCATCACCGCGGCCCTGGCGTCGGGCGCCGGCACGCTGGGCGGGACGCTGACTGCGACGACCAACGCCTCCGGCCTCGCGACGTTCACCGACCTGGCCGTCACGGGACCGAGCGGAACCTATACCATCCGCTTCACCGCACCCGGGCTGAGCCAGGTGGTGTCAGGCATCATCGGACTGGGGGCGGGGGTGGCGACCCAGGTGGTCATCACCACCCAGCCGGCGGCTGCCGCCCAGAGCGGGGTCGCCCTCACGACGCAGCCGGTGGTCCAGATCCGCGACGCGGCCAACAACCCGGTCCCCACGGCCGGCGTGGCCGTGACCGCCGAGATCGCGTCGGGCGGGGGCACGCTGGGCGGCACCGTCACCGTCACGACGAACACCTCGGGTGTCGCGACCTTCACCGACCTGTCGATCGCGGGCCTGGTCGGGGACCGGACCCTGCGATTCACCTCACCGGGGCTGGCCAGCGCGGTGTCCGGGACCATCGTGCTCGCGGCCGGACCGGCGGCGCGGCTGGCCCTCGCGACGGCACCTTCGGCGTCGGTCGTCAACGGGCAACCCTTCCCACAGCAGCCAGTGGTGCAGCTGCAGGATGCCTCAGGCAACAGCGTCTCCCAGGCCGGGGTCAATGTCACGGTGTCGATCGCCAGCGGCGGCGGCGTGCTGGGCGGCACCACCACCGTGGGCACGGCCGCCGGCGGCACGGCCACGTTCACGGATCTCGCCATCACCGGGCTGGTCGGCGGACGAACGCTTGGCTTCTCCGCCACCGGCCTGACCGGCGTGACCTCCGGCACCGTGACGGTGACCCCTGGCCCCGCGAGCAAGCTGGGCATCACCACCCAGCCCTCGAGCACCGCCCAGAGCGGCCTCGCATTCGCGCAGCAGCCGGTAATCCAGGTCCAGGACGCCAGCGGCAACGCCGTTTCCCAATCCGGCGTCAGCGTCACGGCCGCCAGCAGTGGCGGTACCCTCGGCGGCACTGCCACGGTGGCGACGAACGCCGCGGGCGCGGCGACCTTCGCGGGGCTCAGCATCACCGGCACGCCGGGGCCGTATACGATCAGTTTCACCGCGGCGGGGCTGACCAGCGCCACCTCTTCGACGATCACCCTGGGCGCCGGGGTGGCGACTCAGCTCTCCGTGGTGACCCAGCCGCCAGCCAGCGCGCAGAGCGGCGTGGTCTTCAGCACCGCGCCGGTGGTTCAGCTGCTGGATGGCACCGGCAACCCGGTACCGGCCTCCGGGGTCAGCGTCACGGTGGCCCTGGTCGGCGGAGGCACGCTCAATGGCGTAGTCACCCAGGCCACGGACGGCACCGGCAAGGCAACGTTCGCCGGCCTGTCGATCACCGGGCTGATCGGCAACCGGACGCTGCAGTTCACCGCCAGCGGCGTGACGCCGGCGTCATCCAGCACGATCGCGCTGTCCGCCGGGCCTGCCGCGAAGCTGGCGGTGGCGGTGCAGCCGGCGTCGACCACCCAGAGCGGCGCGGTCCTGAGCCCGCAGCCCCAGGTGCAGGTCCAGGACGGGGCCGGGAACAACGTGTCGGCGAACGGCGTGGCGATCACCGCGAGCATCGCCAGCGGCACGGGCGGGACCCTGGGCGGCAGCTTCATCGCGGTCACCAACGCGAGCGGGCTGGCGGCCTTCACCAACCTCACGTTGAGCGGGACGGCGGGGAACTTCACGCTCGGCTTCGCTGCCACCGGCCTGACGGGGGCGACGTCGAGCACCGTCGCCCTTACCGCCGGCACAGCGACCGTCCTGGCGATCACCACCCAGCCGAG
>DASWBQ010000006.1:0-6455 GCA_036390535.1 Gemmatimonadales bacterium
GGAAAACCGGATGGAAGTGCACGGGGTGCACTTCACCGACACCACCCGGGCGATTCGGGCGATGGTCCTGGCCAACGATGCCGACCCGACCACGGGAGCCGGCGATCCTCTGGAGCTCGCCCTCCTGGCCGCCGCCCGGAAGGAAGGCGTCGACCCCGCGGCACTCCAGGAATCCACGCCCCGCACCGCCAGTCGAGCCTTCGACTCCTCCTGGCGCTTCATGCGGGTGACGGTGTCGGAGCCCCACGGGGAGGTCAGCTACCTCAAGGGCGCACCCGAGATCCTCCTCGAGCGTTGCGACCTGGACCCGGATGAGCGGCACCGCTGGCTCCGCCGGGCGGAAGCCGCCGGCCGGACCGGGCTCCGGGCCATCGGCCTGGCCTGGTCGCAGGATGATGCCGAGACGGACCTCACCTGGCTGGGGCTGGTGCTGCTCTGGGATCCCCCGCGGCCCGAGGCGCCCGACGCGGTGGCCCGGTGCCGGGCTGCCGGGGTGCGGGTCATCATGGTCACGGGCGACCACCCGGCCACCGCCACCGCGGGGGCCGGGGCCGTGGGGCTCGCGGGGGGGCGGCTGTGCCTGGGAGACGAAGTCGCCGCCATGGACGCGGCCGCGCTGCGGCGGGCAGTCGCCGAAACGGCCATCTTCGCCCGGGTGACGGCGCAGCAGAAGCTCGACATCGTCGCGGCACTCCAGGACGCCGGGGAGATCGTCGCCGTGACGGGCGACGGCGTCAACGACGCGCCGGCTCTCAAGAAGGCCGACGTGGGGATCGCCATGGGCCAGCGCGGCAGCACCGTGAGCCGCGAGGTCGCCGACCTGGTCCTCCTCGATGACCACTTCGCGACCATCGTGGCGGCGATCGAGGAAGGACGGAGCATCTTCGCCAACATCCGGAAGTTCCTCCGCTTCCTGTTCTCCACCAACCTGAGCGAGGTGGTGGTGGTGGCAGGCGGCTTCATCGCCGCCCTGGCCATGGGGCTCCACGAGGAAGGCGGCAGTCTCCTGCTGCCGCTCACTGCGGCCCAGCTGCTGTGGGTGAACCTGGTCACCGATGGGGCACCCGCGCTCTCACTGTCGCTCGACCGCAACCCTGGAGTAATGCAAGCGCCACCACGGCCCCCCAGGGAGCCCCTCCTTGACCGGCGGTCGGCCATCTTCATCCTCGCGGTCGGCCTCGCCAAGGCGGGCGCTGCCGTCCTCCTCCTGCTGGGACTGCCCGTACTGGGAAGATCGGTCGAGGGGACCCGGACAGCGGTCTTCCTGTACGTCGCGGCGGGCCAGCTCCTGCTGGCGTATCCCGCCCGCTGGAGCGGCACCACTCAGCCCCGGAACGCCGTCCTCCACGGAGCGGTCATCGGAACGCTGCTGCTCCAGCCGCTGCTTTTCCTGATCCCGTGGCTCCGGACCTCCTTCGACACGAGGCCCATCGACCTCACCACGGTGGCCATCCTGAGCGGCGCGGCCGTCGCCGTCTGGCTGCTGGCCGAAGCGATTGCGCGCCGGTTGTGGCGCACCCCCTCCTGAAGAGCTCTTCATCCCGCTTTCTCGATCTGCTTACCACATCCGATCGAGCTTTCCAGGCGGAGACCCTCACCAGGAGGGACCCATGACGTGGGGACCGATCGTTGTCGGCGTCGACGCATCAACCGCAGGAGTGGGGGCGGCGGCAGCAGGGTGGGAAGTCGCCCAGGCCATGGGCGCTCAATGCAGCCTGTTGCACGCGGCCCGGGAGGTCTGGCTCGGGCCCGCAGGGGCACCCGGTCTGGTCGACCTCGGGGTGATCATGGAGGACGTGGTGCGTGCGTCCCGCGCGGAAGTGGAGCGGGCGCTCGAGGGCCACGTGCCGAAGGAACTGGTGGCGGCGATGGAGGTGCGGTCCGGCCCGCCGGCCCAGGTGCTGCGGGACGTGGTGGCGGAACGGGGAGCCGAGCTGGTGGTGCTCGGGGCCAAGCGGCACGGCCTGGTGGCGCGCTGGCTGGGAGGGAGCACGGCGAAGAACGCCATCCGCGCCCTCGACGTCTCGGTCCTGGTGACGACCGGCCCCAAGCCGTTCGCCCGGGTGCTCGTTTCGGTGGACCTTTCCGAGATGGCCATCCCGACGCTGCATGCGGCAGAGCGCCTGGCCCGCCTCTTCGGCGCCAAGCTTCGGGTCCTCCACGTGATCGAGCCGTTCCCGTACGCGGCGGAAGGGATCACGGTGGTGGACGTCGCAGAGCTGGGGCGGCAGGCCGAGGAGGCCTTCCACCGGACCATCTGGCCGAGAGTAAGCTACGGCGCGGCCGAGCCGGTGGTTCGCCGGGGACCGGCCGCGGCCGTGATCGAGCAGGAGGCGATCGAGTGGTCGGCCGACCTGGTGGTCGTGGGCGCCCACGGCCGGAGCCGGGTGGAGCGGATCTTCCTCGGCAGTGTCAGCGAGGGTGTCGTGAACGCCCTCCCCACCTCGGTCCTGGTGGTGCGCGGAGCCGGACCGGGCGCCGGCTCCCGCTGACGGACCGGGGGCGGTCCGGAGGCCGGCCATGCCGGTCGAGAACGCCGAGATCGCGAGGCTGCTCCGTGAAGTGGGGGACCTCCTGGAAATCCAGGAGGCCAACCCCTTCCGGGTGCGCGCCTACCGCAACGCCGCCCGCATCATCGAGTCCCATCCCGGCGAGGTCGGCGCCCTGGCCCTGACCTCCCCCTCGCTGGTCGAGGCCCTTCCCGGAATCGGCGAAGACCTCACCGGCAAGATCGCCGAGATCGCCCGCACCGGACGGCTCGCCCTCCTTAATCAGCTGCGCCGCGAGACGCCCAAGGGGGTCCGTGCCATGATGTCGGTCCCGGGCGTGGGTCCGCGCAAGGCCACCCGGCTGCACGACGCACTGGGCATCCGGGGCCTGAGCGATCTGGAGCGGGCGGCCCGGGCCGGCCGACTCCGCACCCTCAAGGGGTTCGGGCCGAAAACCGAGGCGCGCATCCTCGCCGAACTGGGCGCGGTCCAGGCCGCCGCAACCCGCACCCTCCGCGCCACCGCGGCACAATATGCCGAGCCGCTGCTGGCGTGGATGCGGGACACGCCGGGCGTCCGGCACGCCGACCTCGCGGGGAGCTTCCGTCGCTGCGCAGAGACGGTCGGGGACCTCGACGTGCTGGTGACCGGGACGGACCCGGCGGCGGTCGTGGCCCGGTTCGTCGCCTACCCGGAAGTGAAGGCGGTGATGGCCGAAGGCCCGACCCGTGCCGCCATCCGGCTGCGATCCGGCCTGCAGGTAGACCTGCGCGTTCTGCCCCAGCCGAGCTACGGCTCGGGACTCTACTACTTCACCGGCAGCAAGGCCCACAACATCGCCGTGCGCCGGATGGGACAGGAGCGCAAGCTCAAGATCAACGAGTACGGCGTCTTCCGCGGCAACCGCCGGATCGGGGGGGCCACCGAGCGGGAAGTGCTCGACGCGATCGGGCTGCCCTGGATTCCGCCCGAGCTGCGGGAGGATCGCGGCGAGATCCAGGCTGCGGCGGCCGGTCAGCTCCCCCGGCTAGTCGAGCTGGCGGACATCCGTGGCGACCTGCAGTGCCACACGACCGACAGCGACGGCCGCGATACCCTGGAGGTGATGGCCCGGGCGGCGGAAGCGATCGGCTACGACTACCTGGCGGTGACCGACCACACGCCGGCGGTCCGTGTGGCGGGCGGGATGGACCGGGCGGGATTCCGGCGTCAGATGAAGCGGGTCGAGGCACTCAACCGCTCCCTCAAGCACCTCACCGTGCTGGCGGGAGCGGAGGTGGACATCCAGCGGAACGGGCGGCTCGACCTCGACGACGACACGTTGAAGGCGCTCGACTTCGTGGTGGTATCGCTGCACTCGGGTCTCCGGCTCGGCGAGACCGAGCAGACGACCCGACTGCGCCGGGCGCTGAGCCACCCCGGGGTGGACGTCTTCGGGCATCCGAGCGGACGGCTGATCGGCCGGCGGCAGCCGATCGCGGTCCGCTGGGACGAGATCTACCGCGTCGCCGCCGACCATGGCGTGATCCTCGAAGTCAATGGCCAGCCGGAACGGCTCGACCTCGACGACGTCCATATCCGGGCCGCGATCAGCCACGGCGTGAAGCTCTCGCTCGGCACTGACGCCCACGCTACCGCCGAGCTGCGGTTCATGCGCTGGGGTGTGGACCAGGCCCGGCGGGGGTGGGCGGAGCGTGACGATGTCGTGAACACCCTCCCCCTGGCCGGGCTCCGGAAGCTGCTCCATGACCAGCGCTGACCGCGCGGTGACCGACCGCGGCGCTTTCGTGGGCCCCTGACGCCGCGCCGGTGAACATCAGCCCGCGGCTCGTGGCGCAGCGCGACGCGCTGCTGCGCCAACTTCGGTAGATTTCCCCATGCACCGAGCCCTACTCTGTCTCCTGCTGTCATTGCTCTCGGGTTGCGGCGGGGAGTCGTCCGCGCCTGCCGGACGTTCCGCTGGTGCCCGCCCCACCGTGGCCGCCGCGGTGGACCAGCCGCCGCTCGTGGAATCGGCCGAGCCCCGGTACTCCATCGAGGCCGCGAGCGCGGCGATGCGCGCGACGCTGGCGGGCGGTGGGCTGCCGCGCCTGGAGCGGCGAGGTATGGCCCCCGCGGATTCGCAGGTCGCGGAGGTGTACCGGGATGGACTGATCCCCGTGTGGGTGACCGGCGAGGGGCGGCCGAGCCCCACGGCACACGAGGCGCTTGCCGCGCTCCGCGATGCCGCAAGGGAGGCGCTGCGGCCGGACGACTACCGGTCGGCGCAACTCGATTCGGTCGCGACGGTCTTGGCGCAGGCGACGGAACCGGATCCGGCCGCGATCGGACGCTTTGATGTGACCCTCACCACCGCGGTGCTGCGGTTCGCCGCCGACCTGCACGTCGGCCGGGTCGACCCGCGCACCGTCGACACGGAGATCAAGGCGCCGGACGACCTCCACAACATTCCGAGCCTGGTGGCGGCAGCGGTCGCGGACCAGCGGGTCGCGGAGAGCCTCGAGTCGCTGCGGCCGCCGCTGGTGCAGTATCGCCGGCTCCGGGACGCGCTGGCGACGTATCGGGCGCTGGCCGATTCCGCAGTCGCCGACGTTCCTGCGGCCGAGAAACCGGTGAAACCTGGCGACCGGTGGGCGGGACAGAACGCGGTCCACCGCCGGCTGATCCTGACCGGCGACGTGGACCGCTCGGTGTCTTTCCCGACCGACTCGACGGTCTACGGCGGCGCGCTGGCCGAGGGCGTGACCCGCTTTCAGGACCGGCACGGACTGGAAGCGGACGGGGTGATCGGCAAGGCCACGGTCGCGGCGCTCAACGTGCCGTTCGGCGAGCGGGCCCGGCAGATCGAGCTCGGCCTCGAGCGGCTGCGGTGGCTGCCGGACCTGACCGGCTCCCGGTTCATCGTGGTCAACATCCCGACCTTCCAGCTCTGGGCCTGGGACTCGCTGACGAGCGACGGGACCCCGACATTGTCGATGAACGTGGTGGTGGGACAGTCGATGAAGACGATGACGCCGGTGATGCAGGAGGAAATGGCGTACCTGGTCTTCCGGCCGTACTGGAACGTGCCGCGCAGCATCGCCGTGGGGGAGATCCTGCCGAAGGTGCGGAAAGACCCCGGCTACCTGACGCTCAACAACATGGAGCTGGTGGCAGCCGGCGGCGACGACGCCGTACCGCTGGCGGCAACGCCGGCCAACGTCGACCGGCTGGCGCGGGGGCAGCTGCGGGTGCGGCAGCGGCCCGGCCCGAAGAATTCCCTGGGGCTGGTCAAGTTCATCTTCCCCAACGACCAGGCGATCTACCTGCACGACAGCCCGGCGGAGGAACTGTTCAGCCGGGCGCGGCGGGACTTCAGCCACGGCTGCGTGCGGGTGGAGCGGCCGGCCGAGCTGGCGGAGTGGGTGCTTCGGGAGCGGGAGGGGTGGACCCGTGAGCGAATTGTCAGCGCGATGCAGCAGGGCAAGACCCAGACGGTGACCCTGCCCCGCCACATCCCGGTGTTCCTCTTCTACACCACCGCGATCAGCGGTCCCGACGGGACCCTCCGGTTCGCGGAGGATTTCTACCAGCGGGACGCCCGGCTGCGGCAGGCCCTGGAGGCGCAATGAGGCAACCGGCCTGGTGGGTGGTGGTTCTTGCGGTGGCCTGCGGCGGGGAGCGCGCCCCGCGGGCCACGGCGGACTCGCTCCCTTCGGCGCCAGCGCCGCTGGCGTATCTCGCCGAGATGGCAGGGCGGTACCCCGCGGACGCGGGGCTGTGGGCAACCGAGCCGCTGCGGTCGCGGATGACCCGCCTGCTGGGGGGTGACTACGAGGCGTTCCTCGAGAACGTAAGGACCTCGGGGCCGGTGAGCATGGAGGGCGGCCTGGTGTTCGTCACGGGCAACTGCCCGAGCAGCGCCAAGGTGTGGGGCGCGGCGGTGCTGGTGGCTGACCCGGCGGCGGACCGGCTGCTGGTGAAAGC
>DASWBQ010000007.1:0-3704 GCA_036390535.1 Gemmatimonadales bacterium
GCACATCTCGGTGCGGGAGTTCGACCGGGCAATGGCCGACCTGACCCGCGGCTACGGGCTCGACAGCCTCAACTACGGCATCCTCTACCACCTCGGCGTCCTTCGGTTTGCCCGGGGCGACTTCAACGGCGCGGCCGACGCTTTCCGACGGGGTCAGAAGGTCCCGCCCAACGCCGGCGAACTGGCCGGTTCCACCGACTGGCTCTGGATGTCGCTGATGCGGGCGGGGCGGGCCGCCGAGGCGCGGGCGATGTTGGCGACGCGCCCCGACTCGCTGCCGGTGAGCAATGCCTATACTCAGCGGCTCCGGCTGTATCGTGGGGAGATCGGGCCGGACCAGGTCTTCACGCCGGCCGACACGGCCGGCGTGCAAGTAGCGACGCTGAGCTACGGGGTCGGGAACTGGTACCTGGTGAAGGGTGACACCGCCACCGCGCGCCAGTGGTTCGAGCGGTCGGTCCGGTCCGGCGGATGGGCGGCGTTCGGGTTCATCGTGGCGGAGCAGGAGCTGGGGAGGGGGCGGTAGGGGGCGGTAGGGGGCGGTAGGGGGCGGGAGAGGGCGCGAGAGAGCGGGAAGAACACGCGCGGGCCTCAGGGAGCGAGGTGACCATGGACGCAGCCGGCATTCGCGCTTCGGTGGAGCGGGCGATGCACTCCTATCTCGGTGCCATCAAGGCACTGGACGTGGACCGCGCGGTGAACCACTACCTCGACGATCCCGCCATGCACGTGTGGAACGACGGCGTGCGGTTTGACTACGCCGCCTGGGTGGCCGCCGCCCGCGCGAACCTGGCCCCATTGCGTTCCATCGAGGGCTCCTGGGGTGAGATGACGGTGGTTCCGTTGCCTCCCGACGCCGCGGTGGCCTCGGCGTCCTTCGAGGAGACCGTTACCGACAACTCCGGCGTGGTCACCGAGATTCGCGGGGCGGTCACGTGGGTGTGGGTCCGGGTGGACGGGGAGTGGAGGATCATCCACGGGCATGCGGTCCACCTGCCTGCGGACCCGGCCTAGCGGGAGGGTGGCACCAACCCGAGGCTCCGGTAGACCAGACGGACATCGCCGCTGTGGCTGGTCACGACGCTGGCCGGGCGGGCGGGCACCGCGATGCCTTCCAGGCCAGGGCGCTGGCTGACCAGTTCGAGGTCGGGCTCCGCCGTCGCGGGCAGGGTGAGGTCGAGCCGGAACCCGGAGTCCGGCGGCGCCCCATAGCTCATCGCCCACTCGGGCGTCTGAAACCGATAGCGGCTCCGGTCCACCGCCCGGCCGTCCAGGGACGCGGCGAGGACGGTGTCCCCGACGACACGCATGAGGATCGACGACACGCCCTGCCCGGGCCGGATCCAGTATCCGAGCACGCGGCCCGCCGACGTCGTTGAGTCCGCAAGGAGCGTGGCGGTGGGCGGCTCCAGCCCCAATCGACGCGCGCGGGCGGCGAGCATGGGCAACGACCTTCCCAACGGCCGGGTGAGCCATTGAGGCGGCGAGTCCGCCTGGCCGGCCGAATCGGGCACCACCCGTTGAGGGTCGCTTCCCAGCGCACGCAGGTTCCACGACCCCGAATCGGCGTAGGCCGCCGGGGCCAGGAGCCAACCGGTCGAGTCGTCGGCCGCTTCGGCATAGGCGACCAGCGACCGGATCGGGAACTCGGTGTCGTGTCCGGCGGTCCGCCGTCCCCACATCACCAGCGCGGCGCCGGCCAGCACGGCGGCGAGCGCCACGACCCAGCGACGACGTCCGCCGACGAGTTCGAGGTCCCCGACGAGCAGCCACGCCGCCAGGGCCGTGACGGCGGCGATCCCGAGCCCGCCCTGCACGACCCCCAGCGCGACCAGCCCCATGCCGTGAAGGAGGGGAACCAGCAGGAACAGGGTGATCGCCGCCGGCAGGCGCCGGATGAAGGGAGAGAACCAGGCCGGCTCTTCCGGAACTCTCGCCGCGGCCGCCATCGCCACCGCGATCGAGGGCCAGACCACGACGAACGACAGGCCCGGCATCCGCCAGCTGGTGAACACCGCCAGTGCGGTCCAGAGCCCAAGCGCGGCGAGGCCCAGTGAAGCGCTGGCCGCCCAGCGCCTGGCCAGCGCATACCAGCCAATGGCGATGCCGAGACTCGTGGCCGCGACGCCGAGCGCGTAGGCGCCTCGCGGGCCCCGACCGCCCAAGGCGGGAGGGGCGCCCCGGCCGCTCAGGTAGGCGACGCCTGTGGCGATCGCCGCGGTGAGGAGGAGACCCAGCAGGCCGAGAAGCAGTCCCAGCCACCAGCGCCGCTCGCGACGGGCGATGGCGATGAACGCCCAGAGGCACAGCGCCGCGGCGAGGACCGCGACCGGCCGGGCCCATCCTTCGGGGTAGTACACCAGCCCGAGCAGCGGCAGGTCGAAGAAGACCGCATTGCCCGACCGGGCTCGGGGGAGGGGACCGTCGGCGAAGGCCCGGGTGAGCCGGAGGGTCTGCGCTCCTTCGTGCTGCAGCGACCGGGGATCGAGATGGTCCGTGTCGTCCTGGCTGGTGTGGTATCGCTCGACCCCGTCGGCGAAGGCGAAGTTGAGGGCGGGCCGGTCCAGCGCGAAGAGCTCCGAGAGGTCGGTGTCGTTGGGCAGGAACCGGTAGACGGTCGCCGACACCGAGGAGGCGGCGGCGTCCGGGACCAGTCGCAGGACCCGGATCTGGTCGAGGTTGTCCGGCCCGGTCTGGAACATCTGCGCGAGCCCGCCGGTCCCGCGGGCCTCGTGGTTGAGGATCACCTCGACATCCCCGGCCCACGGGTGTTCCTGGACGAAGGCCGCCGCTCCGAGCAGCCCCGCCTCTTCGCCGTCGGCGATCAGGGCGATCACGTCGTGCCGCAACGGGGGACCCGCCTTCAGGGCGCGCAGGGTCTCCAGCACCACGGCCGTGCCGGCGGCATCGTCGGCGGCGGCGAGCGCACCGCCGACGCCGTCGTAGTGGGCCACGAGCAGGACGGCGGACTTCCCGCCCCCGGTTCCCCGGAGCCGGGCCAGGACGTTCTCCACGCGCCCGGCCTGCGGGAACCTGCCGCCGATCGCCAGGGTGCGCTGGAGCTCCGGTTCCAGACCGAGGTTCCGCAGGGCGCCGACGACGTAGTCGCGGACGCTGTCGTGCGGCGCCGTTCCCATCGGGTGGGGGCGCACCGCCATGGCGCGGACATGCACCATCGCCCGCTCGGCGGAGTAGAGCGAGTCGGCGGCGGAGGCGGGCAGCGGGCTGGGGGGCCGCCGGGCCGCGTAACCGAGGGCTGCCACGGCCAGGGCCGCGAGGAGGAGCGGGGCAGCGCGATGGATGGTGCGCGGGGCTTGGTCGGCGGACATGACTGGCAAGGTATCACCGCCGGCGTAGATTGGCGGGAGGGGGCGGGAGAGAGCGGGAAGAACTGCGGCGGGAGGCGATATGTGTCGCAACATCAGGACGCTGGCGAACTTCGAGCCGCCGGCCACCGACGACGAGATCCGGGCTTCGGCGCTGCAGTTCGTGCGGAAGCTGAGCGGGACGAGCAAGCCGTCTCGCGCCAACGAGGCGGTCTTCAACCGGGCGGTCGAGGAGGTCACCGCCGTGGCCAGCCGGCTGGTCTCGTCCCTGGTGACCAGCGCTCCGCCCAGGAACCGTGAGGTGGAAGCCGGAAAGGCACGCGAGCGGGCACGCCAGCGGTACGGAGAGGCGAGAGTGGCCGGGCGAGAGTAGAGAGT
>DASWBQ010000008.1:0-5884 GCA_036390535.1 Gemmatimonadales bacterium
AGGCCAAACGGGTCGACCGCTGCAGCCAGTTCACTGTCGGTGCCGCGCGTTTGGCGCTGGAGGACGCCGGCCTCGACCTCGGTCGCGAGGACTCCGACCGCTGCGGCGCGATGATGGGGACGGCCCTCGGTGGCGTCTCCCACGCCGAGCAGGCCCACACGCAGTACCTGGGGGGCGGCATCCGCGCCGTGGATCCCGGGCTCGCGCTGACCGTCTTCGCCGGCGCGTCAAGCACCAATCTCGCCATCGCCTTCGGGATCACCGGGCCCAACGTCACCAACGGAATGAGTTGCGCCTCCGGTGCCATTGCCATCGGGGAGGGGTTCCACGCCATCCGGCGCGGCGAGGCCGACGTGATGCTCGCCGGGGGTTCCGAGGCGCCGCTCGCCCCCCTCACCTTCGGGGCCTTCGCCATCATCCGGGCGATGTCGGTGCGGAACGAGGACCCCGCGACGGCCAGCCGTCCCTTCGACCGGGAGCGGGATGGCTTCGTGATGGGCGAGGGAGCGGCGGTCCTGGTGCTCGAGGAGCGGGAGCGGGCCCTGGCGCGTGGCGCCCCGGTCTACCTGGAGGTCGTCGGTTACGGCCTGACCAATGACGCCTTCCACATGACCGCGCCACGCCCCGACGGCTCCCAGGCGGCGAGAGCCATGCGCATGGCCCTGCGGGAAGGTGGGGGGCCTCCTGACGCGGTGGACTACATTAACGCCCACGGCTCATCGACGCCGCTCAACGACGTCACCGAGACCCGCGCCATTCGCGACGTCTTCGGCGCCCACGCCGACCGGGTCGCCGTGAGCGGCACCAAGGGATACTACGGCCACGCTCTCGGCGCCTCGGGTGCGATCGAGGCCGCCATCTGCGCCCTCGCTGCCCGACGCGGCTGGCTGCCGCCCACGGTAAACCTGCTCCGGCCGGACCCGGCCTGCGACCTGGACTTCGTCACCGGCGCGGGCCGGGACGCCCACCCCGAGCACCTGCTCTCCAATTCGTTCGGCTTCGGGGGCATCAACGCGGCGCTGCTGTTCCGGCGGGCGAACTAGGCCAGACAGGGGAACGTTGAGAGGGGAGAGTGGACTGGCTTGAGCCGTCGACTCTCCCCTCTCTACTCCCTGCTCTCCAGACTACTGCCTGCTTCGCCTCCACAACGAGAGCGCGTACCCCACCACCACGACGCACACCACCACGTAGGCGGCGACCATGTAGCTGCCGTTGTCCGGCGTCTCAATCCCCATCGGCCACCCCCCTTGCCTCGCGCCGCAGGCTGAGCCCGTAGCGGGTCGTGACGAAGCCGATGTACAGCAGCGTGAACACGCCCACCGAGGTCAGCAGGGTGCGAAGCATCCGCGGGTCCATGCTGGGCGCGCTGGGCTTGAGCAGGACCGGTTGCGGGTGCAGGGTGCGGAACATGTAGACGCTGAGGTGCACGAACGGCACCAGCAACAGGCCCAGGATCCCGACCACCGCGCTGAACCGGGCGCGCTCCGCCGGATCGCTCAGGGCGTTCCGCAGGGCCATGTACCCGACGAAGAGGAAGAACAGGAACAGCGTCAGCGTGAGCCGGGCGTCCCAGGTCCACCAGGTCCCCCAGATCGGCTTCCCCCAGATCGGCCCGGTCGTCAGCACGATCACCCCGAAGACCAGCCCCACTTCCGCCGAGGCCTCGGAGAAGAGGTCCAGACGGGGATCGCGGAGCCAGAGGTAGAGCCCGCCGGTGATGCCGGTGAGGGAGAAGGCCAGCAGCCCGGCCCAGGCCGAGGGAGCGTGGAGGTAGAAGATCTTCTGGGCCAGGCCCTGGCGGACCTCCGTGGGGGTCATCCAGAGGGCCATGACGATCACGGCGCCCACGCCGGCAAGCGCCAGGGCGGTGATCAGGAGGCCCCGGCGGATCGTGGCGTGGGCGTCGTCGAGGGTCGGGATCATTCGTCGAAAATGGCGGGGAAGACCATGGCGCAGATCGTGAGGAAGACGACGTCGTAGACCCCGAGGAACCTAAGCCAGGCCATCTGCTCGCTCAACGGACGCCCGGACAGGAGTCGGGTCGTCACCGCGACTGCCCCCATGACCGGGGGCACCAGGAACGGCAGCAGCAGCATCGGCAGCATCAGGTCGGCGAACCGGGTGCGCACCACCATCGCGCTGAAGACCGTCCCGATCGCCACGAACCCGATGGTGGCCAGCACGATCGTCAGCAGCAGGCCGCCCAGCGCCTGCCCCAGCCCGACGTTGAAGAACAGCACGAACAGCGGCAGCGTCACCGCCTGGACGGTCCCCACGAAGGCCAGGTTGGCCAGGTACTTCCCGAGGAACAGCGCCCCGCGGGGCATCGGGGAAAGCAGCAGCCCGTCGATCGCGGCGTTTTCCTTCTCGAGGGAGAAGGCCCGGTTGAAGGTCAGCATCGAGGCGAAGGTGAAGGTCACCCAGAGCACGCTGGGGGCCAGCATCTTCGCGGTTACCGTCGCCGGGTCGCGGGCAAAGTTGAAGATCACCAGCACCAGGGCGGCGAAGACCACCGCCGAGACCAGGGCCGTCCGGCTCCGGCGCTCCACCCGGAGGTCCTTGGCCGCCAGCACGACCGCCAGTCGAAGGGTCTCAGTCACCGAGGGCCTCGTGGAGGCGGGTCAGAAAGGCCTCCCGGTCGTCCGGGCGCGGCTCGTCGATTACCCAGCGGCCGCCCACCAGCACCGAGACCCATGAGGCGATCGGCCAGACCTCCGCCAGGTTGTGGGTCACCACGAGGAGGGCCGCTCCGGCCGCCAGCTGGCCCCGGAGCACCTCCAGCACCCGCGCCGCCGACGGCGCGTCCAGCCCGGTGAACGGCTCATCGAAGAGCATGATCCTCGGCTGGTGCAGCAGCGCCCGCGCGATCGCGACCCGTTGGATCATGCCGCGCGACAGCCGCCGCACCGGGTCATCGGCCCGGTGGGCCAGTCCGACCCGCTCCAGCCCGGCCCGAGCGGCCGTCTCGGGGTCCGGCAGGTCGTAGAGGCGGGCGGCGAAGGTCAGGTTCTCGAGCGGCGTCAGGTCGTCGTAGAGAAGGCTCTGGTGTGACAGGAGGCCCATCTCGCGACGGTGCTCGGGATGCTCCCGGAGTCCGTGCCCGAAGACCTGGACCGTGCCGGCGGACGGCCGGCTCAGCCCCGCCAGGATCCGCAGCAGCGTCGTCTTCCCGGCTCCGTTCGGCCCCGCGATGACGTGCAGCTGGCCGGCCCGGACCGTCAGGTCGACACCACGAAGCACCCGGGCCGAGCCGAAGCGGCGCTCGATACCTCGGGCCTGGAGATGGGGGAGGGTGGCGGGGGGGGGCGTCGTCACGGGCGGGAAATATAGGCGGGGTAACGTGATCTCCCGCTCGGTCCCGCTGTCCTGCCTATTCGAACTCGAACATGTCCGACAACCGGGTCAGCGCCAGCAGGAACCGGATCTCGTCGCTGGCCCGGCGCAGCACGACCACCTGCCCACGATCGGTGGCCCGGCGCTGTACCAGCATCAGCGCGCCCAGCCCAGCCGAGTCGACCCGCTGGGTCTGGGAGAGGTCCACCACCAACCGGCCGGCCCCATCCGGCATTCCATCCAGCATGGAGCACGCCGCCGCCCGGAAATCCTGCCGGGTGGCGAGGCCCAGGATGTCGGGCGCCGTGACGGTCCGTTCGGAGAGCTTGGTAGCCATCGCCGCATCCGAGAGGCGAATCCGGTGCCACACGCCCACCGGACTTCTCCACCGGGGAAATCATCCCGCGGAATCGGCCAGCGTTGCCCGGGTGCAACGGTGTCCCGCGATACCGTCCTGCCGATCGCGAGGATAGCTTGACGGGTCGGTCGCTTGTCCCGCCCTCTCCTGTCCACTCCCGCCCCTCCCGCGCCCTATGACCGACCAGCTCGCCACCCTTCTCACCGAAGACCGCCGCTTCCCCCCGCCGCCGGAATTCGCGGCCCGGGCCCGGGCCACCGCCGATCTGTACCGTGCCGCGGCCGTCGACCGGCTGGCCTTCTGGGAGTCCGAGGCCCGGAGCCTCGACTGGATCACGCCGTGGCACACGGTGCTCGAGTGGCAGGCGCCCCACGCCCGGTGGTTCTCCGGGGGCCAGCTCAACGTCGCCACCAACTGCCTCGACCGGCACCTGAAGGGGCCGCGCCGGAACAAGGCCGCCTTGATCTGGGAGGGAGAGCCGGGCGACCGCCGGACCCTGACCTACTGGGAACTCGCCCGCGAGGTCGGGCGCGCCGCCAACGCCCTGCGCCGTCTCGGCGTGACCAAGGGGGACCGGGTGGCCATCTACCTCCCCATGGTTCCGGAAGCCGCCATTGCCATGCTGGCCTGTGCCCGGATCGGCGCGGTCCACTCGGTCGTCTTCGGCGGGTTCTCGGCGGACGCCCTGCGGGACCGGATCCACGACGCCCAGGCCTCGGTCCTGATCACCGCCGACGGCGGATTCCGGCGCGGCCAGATTCTCCCCCTCAAGCGGCTGGCCGACGACGCGGTCGCCGACTGCCCCAGCATCCGTCACGTCGTGGTGGTCCGCCGCCGCCTCGGCGGCGAGGGCGGCGACGAGTCCTTCGCCAACATGACCGAGGGCCGCGACCACTGGTGGCACCGGCTGCTCGACCGGGAATCGCCCCACGCCGAGCCGGAGGTGATGGAGGCGGAGGACATGCTCTTCATCCTCTACACCTCGGGAACCACCGGAAAGCCGAAGGGGATCGTCCACACCACCGGCGGCTACCTGACCCAGGTCACCGCCACCACCCGGTACGTCTTCGACCTGCGGGAGGAGGACGTCTTCTGGTGCACCGCCGACATCGGCTGGGTCACCGGGCACAGCTACGTCGTCTATGGTCCCCTGGCCAACGGCGCCACCGTGCTCATGTACGAGGGGGCCCCCGACTGGCCGGAGCGCGACCGGTTCTGGAAGCTGGTGGCCCGCTACGGCGTGACCGTGTTCTACACCGCCCCGACCGCGATCCGCGCCTTCATGAAGTGGGGCACCGGCCACCCCGGGCGGCACGATCTCTCCACCCTCCGCCTGCTCGGCTCGGTCGGCGAGCCGATCAACCCCGAGGCCTGGATGTGGTACCACGAGCACGTCGGCGGCGGGCGGTGCCCCATCGTCGACACCTGGTGGCAGACCGAGACCGGCGGGATCATGATCACCCCCCTCCCGGGCGTCACTACCACCAAGCCCGGCTCGGCCACCGTCCCGTTCCCGGGCGTCTCGGCGGAACTGGTGGATGCCAAGGGGAAGCCGATGGGGGAGGGCGGTGGCTACCTGACCCTGACCGAGCCCTGGCCCGGGATGCTCCGCACCATCTACGGCGACGATGCCCGCTATCGGGAGACCTACTGGAGCCGGTTCCCGGGACGGTACTTCGCCGGCGACGGGGCCAAGCTCGACGCCGACGGCTACTGGTGGGTCCTGGGCCGGGTGGACGACGTCATGAACGTCGCCGGCCACCGGATCGGCTCGATGGAAATCGAGAGCGCCCTGGTGGACCACCCCGCCGTGGCCGAGGCCGCCGTGGTCGGGAAGCAGCACGACCTCAAGGGCCAGGCCATTGCCGCCTTCGTGACCCTGAAGGAAGGCCACGTCGCCACGCCCGAGCTGAAGGACGACCTCAAGGACCACGTCGTGACCCGGATCGGGGCGATCGCCCGGCCCGACGACGTCCTCTTCTCCGCCGACCTGCCCAAGACCCGGAGCGGCAAGATCATGCGGCGGCTGCTCAAGGACATCGCCGAGGGACGCGCTCTGGGAGACACCACCACCCTCGCCGACCCGGCGGTGGTGGCCCGGCTCAAGGAGATGTACGAGGCGGAGGAGTCGTGAGTCGAGCGTCGTGAGGAAGTCGAAGGCCGCCCCCGGGAGGAGAGGCGGCCTTCGACTTC
>DASWBQ010000009.1:0-10962 GCA_036390535.1 Gemmatimonadales bacterium
GTGACGGACCTGGACGACCGGACTCCTGAGCCGGATGCGAACCTCGTTGCCGGGACGGTCGAGGCGGGCGTAGTCGGCGCGCGCCGTGACGATCGCTTCGGCCCCTTCGCTTCGCTCCGGGTGACGGAATGCTGCGGGGACGAGGCGACGCACCAGCAGCCGGGCGATGCTGGCGTTGCCGTCCGGGAAGTGGAAGTAGTACTCCCCCGGCTCGGGGTTGTGCATCGAGTCGTAGTTCTGGCCGGGCCCGGGTCCGGTGCCGAGCCCCATCGCCTGGAAGCCGGGGAAACCGAGCCCATGGGCGTCCTGTGCCGGAACGGCGTCGATGCCGACACCGAAGAGATCGTGGGTGCCGGTGGTGAAGAGCGGGATCAAGGTCGCGTCGACGCCCCAGACTTTCGTGAGGAAGTCGGCATAGCTCATCCGGGCGAGCTTCTGCCGCTTGGCGGCCTCAGTTTCCGACGGCCATGGGTCGAACTGTCCGGTCAGGAGCCGCTTGAGGTCGGCCTTCGCCTTCGGGGTGAGGGGCGCCGACTCGATGAACCCGTCGTCGAACTCGCGGCGGGCGCCGCGCACCAGCTTGTCCTCCCCGAAGGTCTCGCGATCGAAGAAGAAGGCGGGTCGAAGGCCGAGCCCGGGATAGAGCGCACGGTCGTGCACCCGCTCCCAGCGTCCCACCTCGATCCCCAGTTCGGTGATCAGCGCCCTGGCAGTCGCGGAGTAGGGGAGGGGGGAGTCGATCGACTGGGTGCCGCCGTAGCCGATCCGGGTGCGGCCGGCGTGGGTGAATTCGTTCCGCTTGGCGTGCCCGCCGAAGTCGTCGTGGTTGTCGAGGATCAGGACCCGGGCGCCGGGACGCGCCTGACGGTAGTAGTACGCCGCCGCGAGCCCGCTGATGCCGGCGCCGACCACGACCAGGTCATACTCCTCGCCCGTGGAAACCGGGCTCCCGGCCTCGTCCCAGAAGCGGCCATCGCGGAGGGCGTGGAACGCCTCGAACGAGCCGACGTGCGACCCGCGAAGCCCCGTGAGGGCCGGGGGATAGTCACTCTCGAGCTGTCCCAGCAGGCCGGGGGTGAGCCACGGCGCAGTGAGCGCGCCACCCATCCCGACCAGGGTGCCGTTCAGGAAGTCGCGGCGGCTGATGTCGCCGCTCATAGCCCCCCGATGGCCACCAGCTTGGTCTCGAGGTACTCCCGCAAGCCCTCGGCGCCGCTTTCGTGGCCAAGGCCGCTCTGTTTCCACCCGCCGAACGGGGCCTCGGTCGCCTGGGGGGTCCACTCGTTGATGCCCACCATCCCGAACTCGAGCCCCTCGGCGGCGCGGGTGGCGCTCCTGAGGTCGTTGGTCCAGACGTAGGCGGCGAGGCCGTAGGGCGTGCCGTTGGCGAGGGCGATGGCCTGGTCGAGCTCGTCGAAGGCAATGATCGGCAGGACGGGGCCGAAGATCTCCTCGCGATAGACCGGCATGTCGGGCTCGACGCCGGCGAGGACGGTCGGCTCGAAGAAGTAGCCGCGGTCGCAGGCGGGCGGGCGCTTGCCGCCGGTGCGCACCTCGACGCCCTGCGCGGCGGCGTCGGCGACGAGCGCCTCGACCCGGTCGCGCTGGCGGGCGTTGATGAGGGGTCCGACCTGGGTGTCCTTCTCGAGTCCGCTCCCCACCCTGAGCTTCGCGGCCCGCTCGGCGACCCGGTCGGCGAACTCCCCGGCGGCCTGCCGGTGCACGAAGAAGCGCTGGGGCGAGACGCAGACCTGGCCGCCGTTCCGGAACTTGGCGCTGACGCCGGTGGCGGCGACGGCGGCGATGTCGGCGTCGGGGAGAATGAGCACCGGCGCGTTGCCGCCGAGCTCGAGGGAGAGGCGGGTGACGGTGCGGGACGCGCCGTCCATCAGGAGCTTGCCGACCCGGACGCTGCCGGTGAAGTGGATCTTCCGGACGGCGGGATGGTCCAGCATCTCCTGGCCCATGCCATCGGGCTCACCGTTGACGAGGTTCAGGACGCCGGCCGGCATCCCGGCTTCGACCAGGATTCCGGCGAGCGCCATGGCGGTGAGGGGGGTGAACTCGCTGGGGCGCGCCACCACGGTGCAACCGGCGGCGAGCGCCGCGGCCCAGGCGCGGGAGGTGTTGTAGGCCGGGAAGTTCCAGGCGGTGATGACCCCCACGACGCCGATCGGCTGGTGGATGACGGTCATCCGCTTGCCGGGCGTCCGGGAGGGGATGGTGTGGCCGTAGGCGCGCTTCCCTTCCTCGGCGAACCACTCGAAGAGGTCGGCCGCGACGAACCACTCCCCCTTGGCCTGCGCGAACGGCTTGCCGCATTCCGTGGTGGTGAGGCGCCCCAGGTCGTCCGCCCGCTCCCGCATCAGCCTGGCGGCCTGCATCAGGACTGCCCCCCGCTCGTACGGCGTCTTCCTGGCCCAGGCGGGGAAGGCGCGCTCAGCCGCCTCGATGGCGGCGCGGCAGTCGGCGCGGTCCCCGAAGGGCACCGTCTGGACCACCTCCTCGGTGGCCGGGTTGATGACGTCCCAGGTGCGGCCGTTGGCCGCGTCCACCCAGGCGCCGTCGATCAGTTGCCGTGTTGGCGTCGTCATGCAGCCCTCTCGAAGACGAGGTTGCCCCCGAGCCAGGTCTGCTCGACACGCACGGCGGGCAGCTCCTCCGGGGGGACGGTGAGGGGATTGTCGGACAGGAGGGCGAGGTCGGCCCACTTGCCGACGGTCAGGCTGCCGCGGTTGGTGTCATCGCCCGAGGCGATGGCGCCGCCCATGGTGTAGGCCCAGAGCGCTTCTGCGGCCGTGATTGCCTGACCCGGTGCCAGCGTCTCTCCGTCCGCGGTACGCCGGGTGATGGCGGCGGACATTCCGAGGAGCGGATCGTCGCTTTCGACCACGGGGGCATCGGAGGAGAGGGCGACGGTGAGCCCGGCGTCCAGCATGGCGCGGATCGGGTAGGCCCGATCGAGGAACTCCCCGGGGAGACAGGCCCGGAAGTTCCGGCCCAGCTCGTGGAGGAACACCGCCTGGGGTGCGGCGATGACCCCGAGCCGGGCGGCGCGGCGCAGGTGGTCCGCCGAGGGGAGGCCGAGGTGCTCGATCCGGTGGCGTACCGGGCCGGAGCCGAGCGCCTCGTAGACGCGGAGGACCTGGTCGATGGCGACGTCGCCGATGGCGTGGATGGCGATCCGGAATCCGGCGTCGTGCGCGGTGCGGCAGAGGGCCAGCAGCTCGGCGTCCTCGAACCGCAGTACGCCGCGGGTGTCGGCATGCCGGTAGGGAACGCTCAGGGCCGCCGTGGCGCCGCTGAGACCGCCGTCGGCGAGGAACTTGACCGAGTCGATGCGGAGAAAGTCTGAGAGCTGAGAGCGGAGAGCAGAGAGCCGAGCGGTCCCCTCAACCACCCCACGGATCATGACGTTCACCCGGCTGGGCAGCCGTTGCTCGTCGTCCATCCACCGATAGGTGTCCAGGAGGGCCGAGTCCACCCCGGCGTCGTTGCTGCTGGTGATGCCGAGCGACAGCTGGTGGCGCAGGGCCGCGTCGATCATCGCGGCGTAGTCGTCGCGGGCAGGGACCGGCATGGCGGCGTTGAGCAGTCCGGTCGCGTTCTCGCTGATCAGGCCGGTGGGGGTGCCCGAGGCGTCGCGCTCGATGACGCCGCCCGGCGGCGTCGCGGTGGCCGCGGTGATGCCGGCCGTGGCGAGCGCCGCCGAGTTGCAGGCCATGATGTGGCCGCAGGTGCGGGTCAGGACGACCGGGCGTCCGGGGACGGCGGCGTCGAGGTCCTGGCGGGTCGGCGCGCGCCCCTCGGCGAGACGGGCCTCGTTCCACCCCCGGCCAAGCAGCCAGGCGCCCGCGGGACGACGGGCGTCTTCGCCGCGCAACCTGGTCGCGATGGCAGCGAGCGAGTCGGCCTTTCGCAGGTCCACCATGGTGGTGAGGAGGTGGCCGATCTTCCAGATGTGGGCGTGGGCGTCGATGAAGCCGGGGACGAGGGTGCGCCCCTCGAGGTGAACCCGCCTGGTGCCGGGGCCGGCGAGGGAGAGGACGTCCCCATCCCGCCCAACGGCGGCCACCCGGCCGTCGCGAACCGCCAGCGCCGAGGCGACAGGCGAAGCGGGGTCCTGGGCAAGCAGGACCCCGCCGTGGAAAATGGTATCGGTCACGCGGGAACCGCGCGCTGCTCCTCGACGTTGGCGATGGCCTGGCCAAGAACGGCGAGCCCCTCGCGGAGCTGCTCCTCGGTGATGACCAGCGGCGGCAGCAGCCGGACCCCGTTGGTGTAGAGGCCGGCCCGCATGGCGATGACGCCGTGCTGGTAGGCGTACTTGATGACGGCCAGCGTCTCCTCGACCGCCGGCTCCTTGGTCTCGCGGTCGCGGACCAGCTCGGCCAGCATCATCGAGCCGAGGCCCCGGACGTCCCCGATGATCGGATAGGCGGCTTGCCAGCCCTGCAGGACCTCGCGCATCACGTCGCCGAGCCGGCGGACATGGGCCAGGAACCCGGGCTTCCGGATGGTTTCCACCGCCTCGATGGCGGCGACGCAGGCGAGCGGGCTGCCCCCGTAGGTGCCACCGACACCGCCCAGGTGGGCCGCGTCCATGATCTCGGCGCGCCCGGTGATGGCGGCGATCGGGGTGCCGGCGCCGAGCGACTTGGCGGAGACCACGACGTCGGGGACGACGCCGGCGTGGTCGATCGCCCAGAGCGTGCCGGTGCGCCCCATGCCCGACTGGACCTCGTCGGCGATCATCACGATTCCGTGGCGGTCGCAGAGCTCCCGGATCTTCCGGAGGAAGGCGAATGGCACCGGGATGAAACCGCCCTCTCCCATGACGGGCTCGATCAGGATCGCCGCGACGGCGCCGGGGTCGATCTGGGCGACGAAGGCGTTCTCGAGCTGCTCGTTGCTCCATTGGAGGTACTGCTCTTCGGTCATCCCCGGCGGGGTCCGGTAGGTGTTGGGCATGGGGAGCCGCACGATCTCGGGGGCGAACGGCCCGGCGCCCTTCTTGAAGAGGCTGTACTTGCTGGTGAGGGAGAGAGTGAGCAGGGTGCGCCCGTGGTAGCCGCCCTCGAAGCAGATGACCGCGGGCCGGCCGGTGTAGCGCCGGGCCGCGACGACCGCGTTCTCGACGCCCTCGGCCCCACTGTTGGCGAGCAGGGTCTTCTTGGGGAACGAACCCGGCACGACCTCGTTGAGGAGCTCGGCCAGCCGCACGTACGGCTCCATGGTGCCGACCAGGGCGCAGAGGTGGACGTACTTCGCCGCCTGGTCGCTGATCGCCTTCACCACGTTGGGCGGGGAGTGGCCCACCGCGAGCATCCCGATGCCGCCCACCAGGTCGATGAAGGTGTTGCCGTCGAGGTCGTGGACCAGGGCGCCTTCCGCCCGCTCGATGACGACGTCGGTGGCCTTGCCGAGGCCGCTCGGCAGGGCGGCGGCCCGGCGGGCGAGGACGGCGCGGCTCCTGGGGCCGGGGAGTTCGGTGACGAGGCGAATGGAGCCCATGGGTTCCTCCGGGATCAGGTCGCGGCGGGGCGGGCGCCGGGCACGGCCTTGGCAGCGTCCAGCACGATCAGCACACAATAGTCGTCACAGACGGGGTCGTGGAGGTAGCCCGGGAGGAGGGCCCGGATCTCGAAGCCGATGCTGAGCTGCATGGTGAGGGTCGGGTCGACGATCCGGCCGCTCCTGAGCCCCTCGAAATACTCCTGCGCGGTCATCCGGTGCTTCACGGCGCCATAGCCGCTCATCATCCCGGCGCCGACCAGCCCCATGAGGCCGAGAGCGTGGATCAGGTCCAGACGGGCGGCGTAGAGGGCGGTGGCAAGACCGCGGCGCCGCCAGTCCGGGTGAACGCTGGTGTCCACGCCGTACATCCAGGGTCCGGTCGGGTCGTGCGTGGTGAGCCAGCCGCCCTGGATGAAGTCCTCGAAGGTGTGGACGGGTTGCTCGAAGTCGAAGTGGCAGCGGAGGGCGCTGTTGGCCGCCACGACCCGGTCGCCGGCGAGGGCCACGAACTGCCCTTCGGGGAAGAGCTCGATGTGCCTCCGGTACTGGGCGGCCTTGAACCGCTGGTCGTCCCGGAGCGAGGGAAAGGCGAGCCGCTGCAGCTCCTCGAGCTGGTCAGCATGCTCCGCGAGGGTGTTGGTGATGACCACGCCGGAGGGCAGGGTGCGGTGGTACGGGGTCATCGGCAGAAACGACTCGGCAGATGGGGCTCGGCAGGTACGGCTCGGCAGGTACGGCTCGGCAGGTAAAGCTCGGCAAGGGGAACTCGGCAGTCAAATGCAGGGCGCCGGCGAGCAGCTTTGACAGGGGCCGCACAGCGCCCTATCGTGGGCGCATGGCACATCGCCGCTTCCGCGACCGCAGCGGGCAGGAGTGGGAAGTCCGGCCCCGTACCCGCGACGAGTGGGATCTCGACCCGGTCGGAGACAATCCCGGCCGGCCCCGTACCACCCGCGCCCCGGGCTACGAGCGTGACCCCTACGAGCTGAGCCTGGAGGAGCTGCAGCGGCTGCTCGACGCCAGCCAGGCCCCGGCGTCGAGGAACAAGCCCTCCCCGTTCAAGGACTGAGCCCCGGAAACGCAACGAGCGCCCCAGCGGGGGCGCTCGTGTGGTGCTCAGCGCGACAGCGAACTAGCTCAGGTGCTTGCTGACCAGCTTGGTCATGTCGAACATCGAGACCTGGTCCTTGCCCCTGAAGACGACCTTCAACGCGGCGTCGGCGTTGATCATCCGACGGTTCTTCTTGTCCTGCAGGCCGTTCTTCTTGATGTAGGCCCACAGCTTCTTGGTCACCTCGGTGCGGGGCATGGCCTTCGCACCAATGACCGCCGCGAGCGCCGCGCTCGGCGTCATCGGCTTCATGAACGCCGCGCTCGGCTTCCGGGCGGCCTTCTTCTTCGGGGCGGCCTTCTTCTTGGTCGCCTTCTTGGTGGCCTTCTTGGTGGCCTTCTTCTTCGCTGCCATGTGGATCCTCCGTTTAGGGGACACCAATCAACCGTCGCCCACCCCGTGTGGACTCGGTGTGTCCCGGGCTACTTCTTCTTCGCGGCCTTCTTGGTGGCCTTCTTCTTGGTCGCCTTCTTCTTCGCAGCCATGGTTTCCTCCGGTGTGGTTGAACAGGGTGGACACGCCCACCCCGCGTGGGCGCCCGTCACTAAGGTAGTGAAAACCCCGCGATTTGTCGCGGGGTTTTCCGAGGGAAGTCCGGGGGGGACCGGTGGGCGGGCTGCGGGGGAGCGTCCTCGCCACCCCCTCCGGGGGTCACTTTCCCGAGCGAATCGCCCTCTGGCGGACGCTGTCCACCACCTCGCGGACGGCGGCGATGACGATCTCCGGGCGATCGAACTGGAGGTAGTGACCGGCGTCGGTCACCCGCACCTGGCGCCCCGCCGAGGAGAATCGCGCCTCCTCGACGTGGAGGGTGTCCCAGATCGCCTTCATCAGGACGCCCTGTTCCTCGGTCATCCCCACCTGCGCCCGTTCCGCCTCGGTCGCCGGCCGGAGCGCGGTCAGGACGACGAGCGGGCGATCGCCGAGATCGGTCGCCTCCTTCGCCTGCGCCAGGGTGGCCTCGATGGCCTTTGCCTCGGCGACGACCGCCTTCATCCCCTGCGGCTGGAAGGCCGCCGCCGTGGCCAGTTTCTCCGGGGGAAATCCGGGGAACTGTTCCGGCGACGGGGTCAGGAACAGGCGCATGACGCCGAGGCTCGCCATGACGCTGGCGAGCCCCATCATCGACTCGGCGCGCTCCATCGCGTCGCCCATGGCGGGGCGAAGCCGCGCCATCTGGTCGGGGTGGGACGCGTCCACGAAGACGAGGCCCGCCACGTCGGCGGGGCGGGAGGCGGTGAAGACGAGGGCATACGGCCCGCCGAGGGAATGGCCCGCGACGACGTAGGGTCCGGGCTCTCCGGACGCATCGAGCAGCCGGCCCAGATCGGCCGCGACGGCCCTGGCATCGCGGGGCTCTCCCTTGGGCGCCGGGGCGCTCCACATCATGCCGGCGCGGTCGTAGGCGCAGGCGCGGGTGGTCGCCGCGACGGAGTCGTGGACCGCCGACCAGGACAGGGAGCCGTTGGCGTCCAGTCCCGCCTCGAAGACCACGGTGGGGGAGCCGGACCCGCGGCAGTCGAGGTGGAGGGTCCGGCCGCCGACATCGACCAGGCGGCCGGGTACGGGGTGGGTCGACGCGGCGCGCGAGCGGGCCATCCACTCGTAGAGGACCCCGATGAACACGGCGAGGGAGACGAGTACCACCGCCCAGACGAACAGCCTCTTCAGCAGCCTCATTGATTACCACCCCATCGCAGCGCCATCGCGCCGCGGGTCGGCGACACCCACCAGAGTGCCGCGGTCGGAAAGCACGATGGCGTGGACGCCACCGAACAGGATGTCTCCCACACGGCTGACGGGCAGGTAGCCCCGATTCCGGAGGGCGGCGTACACTTGCGGGGAGAACCCCGCCTCGACTTCCACCTGGTTCCGCCGGGCGGGCTGGAGCCGCGGGGCAGCAATCGCGAGCCACGGATCCTCGCCAAGCGCCAGCGTCCGGAAAGCCACCTGGGTGACCGCGGTGGGAATGTACTGCGAACCGGCCGCGCCGATGACCAGCCGGACATCGTCGCCGCGGAGAACGATGGTGGGGGCAATGGTCGAACTGGCGAAGCGGTTCGGGCCGCGGGTCTGGCCGTCGAAGTTGTTGGCGCCCGAGTTGAGGAAGTAGCCATTGACGTAGACGCCGGAGCCGAAGAGGACCCCGACGGTGAAGGTGACGGCGACGGCGTTCCGGTCGCGGTCCACCACGCTGAAATGCGACGTGAAGGAGGCTGCGGCATCGTCGGTCAGGGTATCGCTGGGGCTCTGGAGTGCGGCGGCGGCGGGGCCCCGCGCACTGGCGGGCCAGGACCCGACCAGGTCGCACCGGCCGCCGGGCGATTGACCATCCGCCGGCCAGGGGTCGCCAGGGGGGACCGGATCCGAGGGGGCCGTGGCCATCGCGGCCACCCGAGTGACGGCGAAGGCCGGGCTCGCCATCCCGCGGGCCGGGACGCCGAACACCGCGGGGTCACCGCGCCAGCGACGACGATCGGCCTCGGCGACGCGGAGGGCGGCGACCATGGTCATCGCCGCGTCGCCGGACACGGTGGGTGAGCCGAGGGTGTCGGCCTGCACCTGTGCCAGGAGATTCAGCGCCGCCAGCGGGACCACACCGCCAAGGGGCGCCGGCGCAGCCAGAAGGGTGTGATCGCGCCACGGACTGCAGAGCGGACGCTTGGCCTCGGCGCGATAGGCCTGCCAGTCCGCGAGCGTGACCGGGCTCCCCATGGCGCGGAGCTTCTCGACCGCCCGCTCCGCGAGCGGGCCACGATAGAACGCGTCGGCGCCGCCCGCCGCGATGGCCTCCAGGGTCCTGGCGAGTTCCGCCTGGACCAGCCGTTCCCCGGTGCGAACCGGCTGACCGCCGGGGTAGAAGAGTTGTGCCGCCGCCGAGTCGGCGCTGAGTTTGGTGCGCGACGATTCGGTGGTGCGGGCCAGGAGGGGTGAGACGGTGAAGCCGTCCCTGGCCAGGCGGATGGCCGGGGCGATCACCTGAGCTCGGGGGAGGCGGCCCCAGCGCGCGTGGGCGTCGAGCATCCCGGCGACGGTGCCGGGGATGCCCGCGGCCCGGACGTTGATGGGCTGGCGGACCGCGGCGGTATCGACGCGGGCCCAGGCGGAGTCACTGCCGGTCCGGGCATAGAAGTCGATCGCCTCGCCCCGGCGCGCCGCCCGGTTCCAGTAGACGAGGCCGCCACCGCCGCCGAGTCCGGTCTGGGACGGATCGACCACGCCGAGGGCGAAGGCGACGGCCAGGGCGGCGTCGACGGCATTGCCGCCCGCCTTCAGGATCTCGAGGCCGGCGGCCGCCGCATCGGGGTGCGAGGCCGAGACCATGCCGTTCCGGCCCTCGACGCGCTTGGAGAAGGCGGGGGCGGGTGCCGCTGGCGGCTGGGGTGCACCGCAGGCGGTGGCGAAGGCCAACAACAGCAGGTGGGAGAGGGCGGGAGCAAACGGGAGAGAGCGGGAGGACTGTCCCGGGCTCAGCGGGCAATGCATGCGGCGAGTTCCTTGAGGAGTTTGACCGCGACGACGGCGGTACGGGCGTCGATGTCGGCTTCCGGATTGTACTCTACCAGGTCGCCCCCCACCACGCGCCCTTCAATGCGCTGGAGCACGGCGATCGCGTCCCGGACCGACAACCCGCCAGGCTCGGGGTGGGAGACGCCCGGCGCGAAGGCGGGGTCGAGGGCATCGAGGTCAAGTGACACGTAGACCGGGCGGGTGAACTCGAGACGCGGGAGGTGCCATTCGGCCATCGGTACCTGCTCCACGTTGTGCCGCTCGGCAACCTGACGCTGGAGCGCGTTCTGGGTGCGGATGCCGATCTGCACCAGCCGGCCGATCAGCCGGTCCTCCAGGGCCCGGGCCAAGGGGCAGGCGTGGCTGAAGCGATCGCCCTCGAAGTCGGGGTAGAGGTCCGGGTGCGCGTCGAGGTGAACGACGTCCACGGTGCCCACTGCGTGATGCACCGCCCGAAGCAGGGAATAGGTGACCGAGTGGTCGCCGCCCAGCGAGAGGAGCCGATGACCGGCATGCAGCTGTGCCGCCGCCGCCGCCGTGATCGCCTCCCGTGCGGCCGCGGCATCCTCGGGCAGCGCGACGTCACCGGCATCCAGCAGGAGACCGGGTCGGGCGAGGTCGGTGCCGTCTTCCGTGGTCAGGTTGGAGTAGGACCGGGCCCGTTCGAACTCGGCGCGAATGGCCGCCGGGGCACGGGCGGCCCCGCGGCGCCAGGAGGAGGAGGCGTCCCAGGGGATGCCAAGGAGGGCGATGACGGTCATGGGTCGAGAGTCGGGAGTCGAGAGAGTAACTTGGGGGCCTCAGGGGTACGACTAGATATACTC
>DASWBQ010000010.1:0-10430 GCA_036390535.1 Gemmatimonadales bacterium
GCGGAACTACCTTGACCAGCTGGGGAACCGGAACGCCGGCTACGACGTCGGCGACTACCTGGCGCTGCTGAATCGCACCGGGGCCACACCCAGCCCGGCGCTGCTGGCGCGGCTGGCCGAACTCAAGCGGGGGAGGAACTAGCCCGATGCGTTCATCGCTCGCGATCGTGCTCGCCTGCGTCGCAGCCCTGGCCGCCTGCGGCGACGACGGTCCCGATCCCCAGCCGAAGCCGGTGGCCGGTGAAGTCACCATGGTGCTCGCCACCCCCTTCGTCGGCCAGGATGGCGGCATGGTCGTCCGGGTGATCGGCGCGGTGGACACCATCACCGCGCTCGGCGGCCATGCGCTCTCCTTCGTCCGCCAGGGCAACATCACCCGCGTGGTCGTTACCGGGAACCTCGAGGCCGGGGACCTCCTGCGGATCAAGGTGCCGGACCTTTCCCAGGTTGGCGCCTATAGCGCCTTCGTCGAGCAGGCCGCGGCCCGGAACTCGTACGTTCTTCTCGACGTCAGCGGATACGGGCTGACGCTCCGGGGGCCCTGAGCAGGCGCTTCCCGGCAGATGTCCGAGGCGGCCGCGGGATGGTGCATCCCCGGCCGCCTTCGTATTGTAGATGGTCTCCCATCCATACCCACCCCCCGAGGACCCCCTATGACCGGCCTTCGCATCAACGGCAAGGATGTCACGATCGACGTCGCGCCCGACACACCGCTGCTCTGGGTCCTGCGTGAACAGCTCAGCCTGACGGGCACCAAGTTCGGGTGCGGCATTGGGCAGTGCGGCTCCTGCACCGTGCTCATGGACGGGGAGGCGGTCCGTTCGTGCCTGCTGCCGGTTGGGGAGCTCGAGGGGAAGGCCATCATGACCATCGAGGGGCTGTCCGAGGATGGCAGCCACCCGGTCCAGGAAGCCTGGGTGGCGGAGCAGGTGCCGCAGTGCGGCTACTGCCAGTCCGGGCAGATCATGGCTGCGGTGGCGCTGCTCGAGCGGACCCCGAATCCGACCGATGCGGACATCGACGCCACCATGACCAACCTCTGCCGCTGCGGAACCTATCAGCGGATTCGTCGCGCCATTCATCGGGCGTCAGGGGAGGCCAAGTGACCTCCTCCCTGTCGCGCCGTGAGTTCCTCCGGACCGGGGCCGCCGTCGGCGCAGGCCTCACCATCGCTGTGCAGCTGGGTTGTGCCCCGAAGTCGGGGGAGGAGGCCGGTCCGGTCACGACTCCGTTCGAGCCCAACGCGTTCATCAAGGTGAGCACCGACGGTGCCGTGACCATCGTCGTCGGGTTTTCGGAAATGGGTCAGGGCGTCCTGACGGCGATTCCCCAGCTGGTCGCTGAGGAACTGGACGTCGACTGGAAGGCCATCAAGGTGGAACAGTCCCCCGCGGGCGAGCCGTGGTTCAACCCGGCCTTCGGGATTCAGGGGACCGGCGGGAGTTCCGCCGTGCGAGGGTCCTGGCAGCCGATGCGGGAGGCCGGCGCCAAGGCGCGGGCCATGCTGGTCGCGGCCGCGGCGGCGCAATGGGCGGTCCCGGCCGAGGAGTGTTCGACCGAGCCGGGCGAGGTGGTGCATGCCAAGTCAGGCAAGCGGCTCGGGTACGGCGCCCTGGCGACGGCGGCCGCGGCGCTGCCCGTTCCCGAGAGCGTGACGCTCAAGGACCCCAAGGACTTCCGGGTGATCGGCAAGTCGGTCCCGCGCACCGACGTGCCGGCGAAGGTACGGGGCGCCGCCGTCTTCGGCATGGACGCGCCGGTGCCCGGCGCCCTGGTCGCGCTGGTGGCGCGGTGCCCGGTCTTCGGCGGGAAGGCCTCCACCTGGGACGAGGCGGCTGCGAAGGCCGTCCCCGGGGTAAAGCACGTGGTCGCGATCAGCAGCGGCGTGGCGGTGGCGGCAGACGGGTACTGGGCCGCCCGGAAGGGTCTCGAGGCGCTCAAGGTGCAATGGGACGAGGGGAAGGGCGCCGAGGTCTCCACCGCGAAGATCAGGGAGCAGCTCGCCGGCCTCACCCGCCGGCGCGGCATCCAGGCGCTGAAGCAGGGGACGGTGGGTCGGGGGGCGCGGACGGTGGAGGCGCTCTACGAGGCGCCCTACCTGGCCCACGCCTGCATGGAGCCGATGAACGCGACCGTCCAGATCGAGGCCGACAAGGCCACCGTCTGGGCCCCGACCCAGTTCCAGTCGGCCAAGGGGATGGCCTTTGGCGGCGGCGCCCGGGAAGCCGTCGCGACCATCGCCGGCCTGCAGCCTGACCAGGTGACCGTCCACACGACCCTGCTCGGCGGCGGCTTCGGGCGCCGCTTCAACCAGGACTTCGTCGCGGAGGCCGCCCAGGTCGCCAAGGCGACGGGGACCCCGGTCAAGCTGATCTGGTCGCGCGAGGATGACATCCAGCACGACTTCTACCGGCCGGTGGCGGCGGCCCGGTTCACCGGGCACCTCGATGCCTCGGGCACGCCCGTCGGGTTGACCGCGGTCATCGCATCACCGGACATCATGCCGGCCGGGGCCGGGAAGTTCGACCCGGCGGTCGTCGAGGGGATCACCCCGATGCCGTACGCGCTGGGAGGGCTGGACATCAGCGCCCACAATCCGCAGCTGGGCGTTCCCACCGGGTTCTGGCGGTCGGTCGGCTCGTCCCAGAACGCCTTCTTCCTCGAGTGTTTCATCGATGAGCTGGCCGAGGCCGCCGGGAAGGACCCCGTCGAGTTCCGCCGCGGGCTCCTGGCCGAGTCCCCCCGGCATCTCCGGGCGCTGAATCTGGCCGCCGAGAAGGCGGGCTGGGGGTCCCCGCTTCCTGCCGGCCGGGCCCGCGGGGTGGCGGTGGCGGAGTCGTTCGGGAGCATTGTCGCGGAGGTGGCCGAGGTCTCCCTCGAGAACGGCAGGCCGAGGGTCCATCGCGTCGTGGCTGCCTTCGACTGCGGGCCGATCGTCAACCCCGACATCATTGCGGCACAGGTCGAGAGCGCCGTCGTCTTCGGCCTCACCGCCGCGCTGTACGGGGAGATCACCGTGGAGAACGGGCGCGTGGTGCAGGGGAACTTCGACACCTACCCGCTGCTCCGGATGGCGGAAATGCCGGTGGTGGAGACCCACATCGTGCCCAGCACCGACGCGCAGGGAGGCGTCGGGGAGCCCGCCACGCCACCGATTGCCCCCGCGGTGGCGAATGCACTGGCCACCCTCACCGGCAAGCGGGTGCGGCGCCTCCCGCTGGGCGCGGCATACGCGACGGCATGAAGCGTCGGGACTTCGTCAAGGCAGGTGCCGCGGCCGGGGCGGTCTTCAGCCTCGGGATCACCCTGACCGGCTGCGGCGAGGCCACCCCCGACGCCGGGAAGGCGGTGTTCGCCCCCGACGCCTGGATCCGGCTGTTCCCCGACGGCTCGGTGCTGGTCGAGGTCGATCGGTCGGAGATGGGGCAGGGCGTGTCCACGGCGCTCCCGATGCTGGTGGCGGAGGAACTCGATGCCGAGTGGGACCGGGTCCGGTATGAATTCGCCCCGGCCAACAAGGCGTACTACAACCCGCTGATCGGCGCCCAGATCACCGGCGGCAGCACCGCGGTGATGGGCGCCTGGCTGCCGCTTCGCGAGGGTGGCGCTCGTGCCCGCGCGATGCTGATCGCGGCGGCGGCGGCGGACTGGGGCGTCCCGGCCGCGGAGTGCCGCACCGAACCTGGCCAGGTGGTGCACCCCGCCTCCGGCCGACGCGCCGGGTACGGGGCACTGGCCGCCCGCGCCGCGACCCTGCCGGTACCGGAGCAGGTCACCCTCAAGGACCCGAAGGACTTCCGGATCATCGGAAAGTCGGTGCCCCGGCTCGATACCCGGTCCCAGGTCACCGGGAAGATGCAGTTTGGTTTCGACGCCGGCCCGAAAGGCGCCCTCACCGCGCTGATCGCCCGTTGCCCGACGTTCGGCGGCAAGCTCGCCAGGCTGGACGACGCCGGGGCGCGGGCCGTCGCCGGGGTCAGGCAGGTGGTGCCGGTGACCAGCGGGGTTGCCGTGGTGGCCGACGGCTACTGGGCGGCCTCCAAGGGGCTGTCCGCACTTGAGGTCGAGTGGGACGAGGGGGTGAACGCCGCCCTCGACAGCGCCACGATCGATCGCCAGCTCTCCGACCTCCTGGCGGGGGAAGGCCGGGAGGCGCGCCTTGAGGGGCAGGGGGCCGCCGCGCTGGCTGGCGCCGCCAAGGTGATCGAGGCGGACTTCGACCTGCCGTTCCTGGCGCACGCTTGCATGGAGCCGATGAACTGTACCGCGGACGTCCGGGCCGACAGCGTGACGGTCTGGGTGCCCACACAGGCGCAGGCGGCGCCGAAGCTGTTCGGCGGCGGGGCCCGCGGGGTCGCGGCCGACGTGGCGGGCGTCTCGCCGGAACGGGTGACGGTCGTCACCACCAACCTGGGCGGCGGCTTCGGCCGCCGATCCGAGAGTGACTTCGTGGCCGAGGCGGTGGAGATCTCGAAGGCCGTCGGCGCGCCGGTGAAGCTGGTCTGGAGCCGTGAGGACGACATCCAGCACGACTTCTACCGGCCGGTGGTGAAGCACCGGCTGCGGGCCGGGGTGGACGCCGCTGGCGCGCCCGTCGCCTGGTTCCACCACGTGGCGGCCCCCGCGATCATGCAGCGGTTCCTCCCGTCCTTCGTCCCGGACGTGCTCGCCCACCTCGCCGGGCCGATGAAGGGCGGCGTGGATGCGAGCTCCGTCGAGGGGGCGGCGGACCTGGCGTACCGGATCCCAAATCTCGAGGTCCGCTACTCCCAGCTCGAGACGCCCGTGCCGATCGGCTTCTGGCGCTCGGTCGGCCACAGTCACACCGCCTTCGCGGTGGAGTGCTTCATCGACGAACTGGCCGCGGCCGCGGGGAAGGACCCGGTGCAGTTTCGCCTCGAGCTGCTCCCGGGCGAGGCCCGCGAACGGCGGGTCCTGCAGGCGGCGGCGGACCGGGCCGGGTGGGGCACCCCGCTCGGAAGCGGCATGGGGCGCGGCGTGGCCGTGCACGGCTCGTTCGGGAGCTACGCCGCCCAGGTGGCCGAGGTCGAGGTGGTCGAGGGCAAGGTCAGGGTCCGGCGGGTCGTCTGCGCCTTCGACTGCGGGATCGTCGTGAATCCCGAGATCGTCCGCCAGCAGATCGAGAGTGCCGTGGTGCTGGGGCTGAGCGCGGCGCTCAAGGAGCAGGTCACCATCGCAGGGGGCCGGGTGGTCGAGAGCAACTTCCACGACTACCCGGTCCTCACCCTGGCCGAAACGCCGGTGGTGGAGGTGGTGCTGCTGCCGAGCGGCGACGACCCCGGAGGGGTCGGCGAACCGGGCACTCCCCCCATCGCTCCGGCGGTCGCCAATGCCGTCTTCGCGGCAACGGGACAGCGGGTGCGACGGCTCCCGATCGAGCTTGGCAGGTGATGCCCGGCAGGTAGCACTCGGCCGGTAAGGCTGGGCAGCCGGGCCTGCCGAGTATCACCTGCCGAGTTGCCTCTGCCGCTAGGCCGTCGGGACCAGTTCCTCCCCCGGATTGATGAACCGGTTCCGCTCGAAGCGGTACTGTCGCTCGTACAGGGTCCGATAGCGCCCCCCCAGGGCGAGCAGCTCGTCGTGGGTGCCCCGCTCCACGACTTCGCCGGCCTCCAGCACCAGGATCTGGTCCGCGCTCATGATGGTCGAGAGCCGGTGGGCGATGACGAACGTCGTCCGGCCCTGGCGGAGCGCGTCCAGCCCGGCCTGGATTCTCGCCTCGCTCTCCGAATCGAGGCTCGACGTCGCCTCGTCGAGCAGCAGGATGGCGGGGTTGGCCAGGATCGCGCGGGCGATCGCCACCCGCTGGCGCTGTCCGCCCGACAGCTTGACGCCCCGCTCCCCGACGATCGTCTCCCACTGGTCCGGGAACTGCTCGATGAACTCGTCACAGTGGGCGATCCGGGCCACCCGCTTGACGTCCTCGAAGGTGGCCTCGGGCCGGGAGAACCGGATGTTCTCGGTGATGGAGCCGTCGAAGAGGAAGTTGTCCTGCAGGACGATCCCGAGCTGGCTCCGGTAGTCGCGGAGCTTGAAGCTGCTCAGATCGTGACCATCCATCAGGATTCGGCCGCGGGCCGGCTTGTTGAACGCCATGATCAGGCTGAGCATGGTGCTCTTGCCTGAGCCGCTCGAGCCGACCAGGGCGGTGGTGCTGCCGGCGGGTGCGTGGAACGAGATGTCCCTGAGGACCGGTACGCCGGGGTTGTACTCGAACCAGACCTCCTCGAACCGGACGTCGCCCGTCAGGGCCGGCACCTCGGCCCAGCGCTGGTCGGCCTCGTCTTCGGTCGGGGTCCCGAGGATCTCGCGGATCCGGTCGAGCCCGGCGAACGCCTCCGTGATCTGGGTGCCGATCGACGCGATCTGGATCAGCGGTGCCGCGACCATGCCGGTGAACAGGACGTACATCATCAGGTCGCCCAGCGTCATCTCGCCGGCCATGATCGCCCGGCCGCCCATGACGATCATGGTGGCGCCGATGGCGCCGACGACGACGGTCGTCAGGGAGCCGAGCGCCGAGACCCCGGTGATCGAGGTGGCGATGTTGCGGAACAGCCGGTGCACGCCGCGGGCGAAGACCAGGTCCTCCCGGCGCTCCGCCACGTAGCTCTTGACGATCCGGATCCCGCCCAGCGACTCCGTCAGGCGGCCGGTCACCGCCGCGTTGATCTTGCTGCGTTCCCGGAACACCGGGCGGAGCTGCACGAAGGCCCACGCCATCCCGCCGCCGAAGGCGAACAGGAACAGGATGGTGACGGCGGTCAGCTGCCAGTTCAACCAGAACAGCACCCCGAGCGCGATGCTGGCGGTGAGGAGTCCCCCGGTCAGCTGCACCAGGCCGGTGCCGACCAGGTTCCGGATCCCCTCGGCATCGGTCATGATCCGGGAAATCAGGACGCCGGTCTGGGTGGCATCGAAGTGCCGCACCGCCAGGCGCAGGACGTGGGCCTCGACCCGGCGGCGCATGTCGGTGACGGCGCGCTGGGCGGCGATCCCCAGGACCTGGGAGAGGGCGAATCCAGTGCCGGCCTGGATGACCGAGGCCAGCAGCGCGGCGCCGGCCAGGGGGAAGAGCAGGTGGTACCGGCCGGCCACGATGACATTGTCGACCAGGTACTTGGAACTGGCCGGCAGGACCAGCCCCGCCAGCCGGCTGACCAGCATCAGCCCCATGCCGAGGGCCAGCCGGCGGCGGTGACGATAGAGCAGTTCGCGCGATTCGCGCCAGGCGCTCTGGAGGCTGACCTTCTTCTTCTCGGGGACGGTGGGCGCCGTCACCGCGGGTCCGCCGGGGGCTGGAGCGGGAGGATCATGGTCAGGACTCCGTTGGGGTGGCCGCCGCCGGTGTGGTGCCCGCCAAGCGGCCAAGCCGGGCCAGCAGGGCGCCCCGCCATTCGGTCAGGATCTCGTAGAACGTCGGGATCGCCACCAGGGTCAGCACCGTCGAGGTGATCACGCCGCCGATCACCGCCACGCCCAGCGGGCTGCGGAACTGGGCGCCCTCGCCGGTCCCCAGGGCGACCGGCACCATGCCGGCGATCAGCGCGAAAGTCGTCATCAGGATCGGCCGGAGCCGGATCGCGCCGGCCTCGATCAGCGCCGTTCGAAGCGGCAGCCCCTCACGTTCATGGGCCCACTTGGCGAAATCTATGAGCAGGATGGCGTTCTTGGCCACGATGCCCATCAGCAGGATAACGCCGATCAGGCTCATCAGGTTGACCGTGAGGCCGGTGACGGCCAGCGCCAGCATCACCCCGATCAGCGACAGGGGCAGCGACAGCATGATGGCGACCGGGTCGATGAAGGACCCGAACTGCATCGCCAGGATCAGGTACATGAGCAGGACCGCCACGCCCAGCGCCCGGAAGATCGAGGTGAAGACTTCGGCCTGCTGCTCGGCATCGCCGCCCTCGGTGATCCGCACCCCGTCCGGGAGGGGGAGGCGCGCCAGCCTGTCCCGCACGTCGACCGTGACCTCGCCGGTGGAGCGGCCCGCCACGTTGAACCCCACGATGACGACCGGGTCGCGGTTGAGGTGCTCGATGACCGCCGGCCCGATGCCGCTCGAGATCTCCGCCACCTGGCCCACCGGGATGGTCTGGAAGCGGCCGTCGGGGCCGGCCATTACCAGCGGCAGCTGGCGGAGGTCCTCCGCCCGGGCGCGCGATTCCGGAGCCAGCCGGACCACGACGTCGCGGGTCTCACCGCTCGGGTCGATCCAGTCGCCCGCGTCGATGCCGGCGAACGCCGGCCGGAGCGCCTGGGCCACCTGGCCCACGGTGATGCCCAGGCTGCCGGCCAGGCCCCGGTCCATGGTCACGGTGATCTCGGGCTTCTGCCCCTTGGTAGAGAGCGCCACGTCCACGGCGCCGGGTACCTGCCGCACCTCCGCCATCACCCGCTCCGCCACCTGGGTGAGGATCACGGGATCGCTGCCGCGGACCTCCAGCTGCAGCTGCTTCCGCCCGCCTCCGAAGTCGTTGGTGAAGACCGCGAGGGTGACCCCGGCGATCCGGCCAAGCTCGGCACGGGACAGTTCGGCGATGTCGTCGGCCGAGCGCTCCCGCTCGTTCTTGGGCGACAGCTTGACGTAGATGTTGCCCAGGTCGACGGCGCTGGTCAGGCCCCCGCCCAGCGTGGCGTAGGTGTAGGACACCTCCGGATACCCGGCGAGGATCGCCAGGGCCTCCATGGTCCGGCGGCGGGTGTACTCGAGGTTCGACCCGGGCGGGGTCTCGACCTGGATGTTGAACTCGGAGCGGTCGTCGATCGGGAAGAAGCTCACCCCGACCAGGCGGAGCGCCGGCATCGCGAGGGCGAAGAAGAAGGTCCCGACGGAGAGAGCCACCACGGACCAGCGGTGGTCGAGCGCCCAGCCGATGACCCGCCGGTAGCTCGTGGCCTGCCGGTTGAACCAGTGGTTGAACCGGTCCAGCCGCCGGGTCAGCCAGCTGCGCTGTTCCGGCGGCAGGTGTGGGTCCGGCCAGTAGGCCGACAGCATCGGGTCGAGGGAAAAGGAGACCAGCAGCGAGACCGCCACCGAGCAGGCGATCGTCAGGGCGAACGGCTTGAACCACTGGCCCGAAAGGCCCGGCAGGAAGGCGATCGGGACGAACACCGCGAGGATCGAGAGGGTCGTGGCGGTCACGGCGACCCCGATCTCGTCGGTCCCTTCCTTGGCGGCCGTGAAATGGTCCTTCCCCATCTCGACGTGGCGCACGATGTTCTCCCGCACCACGATGGCGTCGTCGATCAGGATGCCGATGGCGAGCGACAGTCCCAGCAGCGACATCGTGTTCAGGGTGAAGTCGAAGGCCGCGACCGCGATGAAGGAGGCCAGCACCGACACCGGCAGGGCCAGGCCGGTGATCACCGTCGAACGCCAGCTGTTCAGGAACAGGAACACCACCAGGACCGTCAGGATAGCGCCCTCGAGCAGCGCCTGCTGCACGGTCCACACCGAGTCCTCGACCCGGACGCCCGAGTTCCGGATCACGTCGATGCTGACGTTGGCCGGCATCCGCTGCCGGACCAGTTCGATCCGCGCCAGGATCCGGGCGCTCACGTCGGTGGTGCTGTAGCCCTTGGCCTTCTTGATGTCGATGCCGACGGCTTCGCGCCCGTTGAAGAGGGTCAGGCTGCGCTGCTCCTCCGCTCCGTCCACCACGGTGGCGACGTCGCCCAGCCGGATCAGGCGGCCGCTTCGCTCGGCGACCACCAGCTGGGCGAACTCCTCGGGACCGGCCAGCCGCCCGCGGAGCCGGATCGAGCGCTCCTCGAGCGGGCCTTCGAGCCGGCCGACCGGCGCCGCCAAATTCTGAAGCTGGAGGGCCTGCACCACCTGAGAGACGGAGACGCCGGCGCCCTGGAGCGCCTCCGGGCGGAGCTGCACGGTCAGTTCCCGCTCCCGCTGGCCGATCACGGTGACCTCGGCGACGCCGGCCAGGGAGCGGAGCTCCCGGGTGATTCCCGGGTCGGCCAGCGCAGTCAGCTCGCGGGTGGAAACGGCCGTCGAGTTGAGCGCCAGCGACACGATCGGCCGGTCGGTGTCGTTGAGCTTGCGGACGATCGGCTCCTCCATCTCCGCCGGCAGGTCCTGCCGGATGGCCGAGATCGCGTCCCGGATGTCCTGGGTGGCCTCGGGCAGGGGCTTGCCGAACTCGAACTCGATGAACAGGGATCCGAAGCCGTCCTCGGCCCGGCCCTGCACCTTCTTCAGCCCGGAGATCGAGGCGATCTGCTCCTCGATCGGGTTGAGGACTTCCCGCTCGACCGTCTCCGGGGAGGCGCCGGGGTAGGGGATCACCACCGAGACGAACGGCGGCGCGACGTCGGGGAACTCGTCGGTCTTGAGCGTCACCAGGGCGAACAGCCCGAAGATCACCACGGCCGACATCGCCACGATG
>DASWBQ010000011.1:0-7569 GCA_036390535.1 Gemmatimonadales bacterium
CGGCCGATCGCCTCGAACCCCAGCAGTTCCACCTCCGGGGTGAGGTAGCCGTCGCGCACCGGCTCGGTGCCCATCAAGTCGGTACTCAGGTATTTCTTGTTGCTGTCGCAGAGGATCGTGACCACGGTGGCGTCGGGGCCGAGGGCGTCCTGGGCCTTGAGGGCGCCGAGGACGTTCGCGCCGGAGGAGATGCCCACCGCCAGCCCCAGGTCGCGGGTCAGTTTCTGGGCCATGAGGATGGCGTCGCCGTCGTCCACCGCGACGATGTCGTCGAGCCAGGGAAGGTCGACGATGGCCGGGATGAACTCGTCGGAGATCCCCTGGATCCGGTGCTTCCCGACCTTGTGGCCGGTGGAGAGGGTCGGCGAGCTGGCGGGCTCGAGCGGATGCAGCTTGATGCCGGGGTTCATCCGCCGCAGGAAGCGGCCCACGCCCATGATGGTGCCGCCGGTGCCGACGCCGGCGACGAAGGCGTCGGGCGTCTTCTGGTGGTGCCGGCACTGGGCCCAGATCTCGGGGCCGGTGGTCAGCTCGTGGGCGGCGCAGTTGTCCTGGTTGGAGAACTGCCGCGGCAGGAACGCCCCCGGGGTGCTGTCGGCCAGCTGCTCCGCCATCCGGATGCTGCCCAGGAAGCCGCCCTGCTCGTGGCTCACCAGGTGGACGTCGGCGCCGAAGGAGCGGATCAGGTCCTTCCGCTCCTGGCTCATCCAGTCGGGCATGAAGATGGCCACCGGGTGGCCGAGCGCCCGGCCGATGGCGGCGAAGGCGATGCCGGTGTTGCCGCTGGTGGCCTCGACGATCAGGCCCCCGGGGGCGAGATCGCCCCGGGCGTAGGCCTGCCGGAGGATGTGGAGCGCCATCCGGTCCTTGACGCTCCCGGTCATGTTGAGGTTCTCGGACTTGGCGTAGATCACCCGGGGCTCGCCGCGCCAGCTGAGCTGGAGGGCGAGGAGCGGGGTGTTGCCGACGAGGGTGGCGAGGCCGCGGGCGCGCATGCCTTTAAGCTAGCCCCGCTGTGTGAAGGGAGCGTTAATTATTCGGAGAGGGAGAGAGAAAGAGAGAGGAGAGAGGAAGATGCCTCGAGCGCAGGACCAGTACGACGTCATCATCGTGGGGAGCGGGGCGGGGGGCGGGATGGCCGCCTACATGCTCACCAGGGCCGGCGCCCGGGTGGCGGTGCTGGAGGCGGGGCCGATGTGGTGGCCCGACCAGGACTCGGCGATGTTCACCTGGAACTACGATTCGCCGCGGCGCGGGGCCGGGACGCGGCTCCGTCCCTTCGGGGAGTTCGACGCCGGCGACGGCGGCTGGGACATCGAGGGCGAACCCTACACGGTGGCCGCGGGCCAGCAGTTCGACTGGTACCGGGGCCGGATGCTCGGCGGCCGCACCAACCACTGGGGCCGGATCTCGCTCCGGTTCGGGCCGCTCGACTTCCGCCGCCGGTCGCTCGACGGGCTCGGCGACGACTGGCCGATCTCCTACGACGACGTGAAGCCCTACTACGATGCCGTCGACCGGCTGGTCGGGATCTTCGGCAGCGTGGAGGGGCTCCCCAACGAGCCCGACGGGATCTTCCAGCCGCCGCCGGCGCCGCGCTGCTGGGAGAAGGTGGTGAAGGAAGCGGCCGACGGGCTCCGGATGACCTGCATCCCGTCGCGGCTCTCGATCCTCACCCGCCCGCTCAACGGCCGGCCCGCCTGCCACCACTGCGGCCAGTGCAACCGGGGCTGCACCGCCAACGCGAACTTCTCGTCGCCGGGCGTGCTGCTCAAGCCGGCGGTGGAGACCGGCCGGCTCACCATCATCCCGCTGGCGATGGCGCGGGAGGTGACGGTGGACGCGCGGGGACTGGCGCGGGGCGTCGCCTACGTCGACAAGGCCACCGGTGCGGACCGCGAGGTGCGGGGCCGGATCGTGGTGCTGGCGGCGAGCGCCTGCGAGTCGGCCCGGCTGCTGCTCAACTCGAAGTCACCGCGCTTTCCCCACGGGCTCGCCAACGGCAGCGGCGTGGTGGGGAAGTACCTGACCGACACGGTCGGCAGCGGGATGGGGGCGTTCGTGCCGCGGATGCTGAGCCTTCCGGCGCACAACTGCGACGGCGTGGGGGGCGCGCACCTCTACTTCCCCTGGGTGCTCGACAACCGGAAGCTGGACTTCCCGCGCGGCTACCACATCGAGATCTGGGGCGGCCGCGGGATGCCGGGGGCCGGCGCCTTCGGCGGGATGCAGAACTACCCGATCGGCGGCGGCTACGGGAAGCCGCTCAAGGATGCCTGCCGCAGCTACTACGGCACCACGATCGGCTTCGACGGGCGCGGCGAGCAGATCCCCAGCGAGCACTGCTACTGCGAGATCGACCCGAACGTGGTGGACCGGTGGGGGATCCCGGTGCTCCGGTTCCACTGGAAGTGGTCGGACCACGAGATCCGGCAGGCGAAGCACATGCAGGAGACCTTCGCCCAGCTGATCGACGCGATGGGCGGGACGCCACTCTGGAAGGCGGGGCCGGAGAACGACTGGGGGATCGCCACCGGGGGCCGGATCATCCACGAGCTGGGCACGACCCGAATGGGCAGCGATCCCCGGTCGTCGGTGGTCAATGCCCAGTGCCAGGCCCACGAGGTGAAGAACCTCTTCGTCGCCGACGGCGGGCCGTTCGTGAGCCAGGCCGACAAGAACCCGACCTGGACGATCCTGGCGCTGTCGATGCGGACCAGCGAGTTCATTGCCGCCGAGATGAAGCGGGGAGGGCTCTGACCATGGATCGCCGAGAGATGCTGCAGTTGCTGGCCCTGTCGCCGCTGCCCGCCCTGGGGATCTCGCCCGCGTCGGTGGAGCGGGCCGCACGCCACGCCCGCGAGGCGGCTGGACGGAGGTCCGCCTACGCCCCGGTGTTCTTCACCGCCGCCGAGTGGCGGACGGTGGGGGTGCTGGCGGACCTGATCGTGCCGCGGGACGAGCGGTCGGGGAGCGCCACCGACGCCGGGGTGCCGGAGTTCATCGACTTCGTGATGACGGAGTACCCGAGCCACCAGGTGCCGGTACGGGGCGGGCTGGCGTGGCTGGAGCGGGAGTGCCGGGGGCGGTACGGGAAGGGCTTTGCTGACTGCGCGGCGGCGGACCAGACGGCGCTGCTGGATGCGATCGCGTACCCAAGGCAGGCCGCGGCCGAGGTGAGCCAGGGCGTGGCGTTCTTCAATCGCTTCCGGGACCTGGTGTTGTCGGGGTTCTGGTCCAGCAAGGTCGGGGTGGAGGACCTGGGGTACCTGGGGAACCGGTTCGTGGCGGAGTGGAAGGGATGTCCGGTGGAGGCGCGGGAGAGGGCGGGATAAGGCGGGATAGGGCGGGATAGGGCGGGATAGGGCGGGATAGAGCGGGAGAGAGCGGGAGAGCCGTTGGTCACCCCGAGCGGAGCGAGGGGGCGGAGCTTGGCTCCGGCGCCTTCGCTTCGCTCAGGCTGACGACTTCACTCCCGCCCTCTCCCGCTCTCTCCCGCCCTCTACCGCCTGTACGACCACCCGATCGTCAGCGACGTCACGTAGTCGTTCCTCGATGCGTTGGGGTCGGGCGGCCGGCTGTCGAAGGTGTCGGTGAAGTTGATCCCGAAGTGAAAGTCCTTGAAGACCTCGTACTTGAGCCGGACCTCGAAGTCACCGCGGACGCGGCCCAGGTTCGAGAGGCTGGGGTAGAGGGTCAGGGACGTCGAGAAGTCGAGCTTCGGGGTGTCGAACCGGAAGGCATCCCAGCCGAAATAGGCCAGTCCTTCGAGGTTGAGGGTCGGCTCCCCCAGGCCGGCGCTGTCTCCCTCCTGCGGCAGGAACTGCTCCCTCGTGACGACCAGGCCCATGGCGGCATCAACTTCGGCCCGATTGGACTGCTTCAAGACCCGGCCGCCGCCCACGCCGCCGGTGAAGCGGTAGTCGAGGTTGAGCTCGTCGTTCTGCTCCAGGCGGGCGATGGCGGCGGCGTTCCAGCGGTTGGGGAGAAACCGGTTGCCCTCGAAGCTCACGGCGGACCGGGTCGTCGCAGGGGTCCCGTCCTGCCCCTGCGCGTAGAGATCGAATCCCAGGGTCGCGCCGAATTTCGGTCCCCGATACTCGGTCTCGGCACTGACGTTCAGGGTGGTGGCGGTGTTGGCCTTGGCCAGGCTGAAGCCGACGTCGAGGTAGGCCTTCATGCGCTGGAAGAACCCGGCATTGAGCGGGTCGATGGCCACGACGCTCTGCACCGGCAGGGTGTCGGCCTGCAGGCCCTTGACCACGATGACCCCGTCCGCCGACGGCTCCGCCAGCCGGCCATAGTACCGGCGGCCGCTGCTGACCTCGACGTCGAAGTAGTGCATGCTGACGATCCGGGCCACCTTGATCCACTCGATCGAGAGCCGGCCGAGGTCGTCGGTGCTGTAGTCGAGCTTGCCACGGGCGAGGCTCTTGACCTCGCCGGTGATCTTGTCGCCATTGGGCATGGTGACGACGTCGGTCTTCTGCGCGGACGCGACGGCGGGCCAGACCGCGAGCGCGGCGACGAGAAGCACGGGGCGGGGGAGCATGCCCCGGAAAGATAGGGCGGGAGGGGACGGGAGAGGACGGGAGGGACGGGAACAGACAGGGGTGGGGTCACCCTCCGCGGCCTGAAGTGCCCGCTGCTTTCGCGACGCGGGCCCCTCGCCCGAATGGCGGGCACTAACGCCCGCTGCGGGTGACCCCGCCCCTGTCCTTCCCGCTTTCTCCCGCTTTCTCCCGCTCTTTTCCGCCCCCTACTTCCTCGTCAACAGCTCCTCGAACAGCGCCAGCGCCCGCGGGTCGTCCGACTGGCCCAGCCAGAAGATGGCCCGCTTCCGGATGGCCGGGTCGTTGTTGGTCTTCGCCAGCCGGATCAGCGCCTCGGTGCCCTTGTCGTCATCCAGTTGGGAAAGGGCGAAGACGGCGTGCTCGCGGACGTCCCGGTCCTGCTTCTGGTCCTCGGCCAGGTCGGCGAGCCCCCTGGTGGCGGCGTCGCCGGCGTCCTGGCTGAGCCAGAAGACGGCCTGCTTCCGGGTCTCGCGAGGCAGGTTGGCATTCCGGCCGATGCGGAGGAGGTCAGGCCAGACGACGGCGCTGTCGGCGAGGGTGGCGGCGAGGATCGGGTCGCCCTTCCGGAGGCCCCGCTCCGCCAGGCCCACCAGGTACTTCGCCGCCGCCGGGGCACTGACGGTGCCGAGCTCGGTGACCCGGTCGGCGGCCTGGCCCCAGTGGCCCCCCACGTAGGTCCGGACGGCAGTGACCTTGCCGCTCCGGACGTCGAGGGCGACGCGGACCGGCCCCTCGTCGCAGTCCCAGCCGTCCCGCGGCCCGCTCCGGCTGATGACGTCCTGGCCCCGGCCGCAGACGCCGGGCTTCGAGGCGTAGCTCATTCTCACCAGGCCGTCAGGAGCGGCGGCCACCCGAGTGCCGAGGTCCTGCGCGGCGAGCGGGGCCGCGGCGACCGTCAGGAAGAGGGCGACCTGTCTCATGGCTTCTCCAGCAGCTCGGCCAGGAAGTCGGCCACCCGGGGGTCGTCCGACTGGCTCAGCCAGAAGATGGCCCGCTTGCGGAGCTCCTTGTCGGGCTCGCGCCGGGCGATGTCGAGGAGCTTGTCCACGGCCGCCTTGTCGTCGCTCTGCGAGAGCACGAAGATCAGGTGCTCCTTCATCTCGCGGTCGGCGAAGGTGGCGTAGAGCGACGCCAGCTCCGCGCCGGTGGTTTCATCGTTCTGTCCCAGGAAGAAGATCGCCTTCTTGCGCACCTCGAGCGGTTCGTTCCCGTTGCGCGCCGCGTCGAGCAGGAACTTGCGGGCGGCGGGGTCGTCCTGCTGGCTGATGCCGAAGAGGATCCGGTCCTTGAGCTCGACGTCCGTGGTCTTGCCGTAGAGGGTGCGGAGGTAGGCGCCGTTCTCGGGGTCATCGCTCTGCCCCAGCCAGAAGACCGCCCGGCTCCGCGCCTCGTCGGAGATGTCGCTCCGTTCGGCGAAGCGCCGCAGGGCGCGGGCTGCCTCGGGGCTGTCCTGCTGGCTGAGGGCGAAGATCGCCTTCTCCTGCAGCTCGGGGTCCTTGCTGGTGGTGGCGATGGAGTCGAGTGCCGCCGTGGCGCGGGGGGAATCCACTTGCGAGAGCCAGAAGATCGCCTGCCCGCGCACCCCGGCGTCCGGGTCGGTGCGGGCCGCGGCCAGGAGGATGTTCTCGATCTCGCTGCCCTCGTGCTGGGAAACCAGGAAGACGGCCTTCCGCCGCAGGCAGGCGGAGCCTTCGTCCCGACGGGCCAGCACCTTCTTCAGGATCGGGAGCGCCTTGTCGGCGTCCATCTGGTGCAGGGCGTTGAGGGCGGTGGCCTGGACGTCGTTGCCCTCGTCGCGGCACTCATCGCCGGCGACAGCGTACCGGCCGGCCCGGCCGGGAGCCACCGCCGGCCGCGGGGTCGGGGCCGGACGGGGCGTCCGGGCGGCCGAAGGCGGAGCCGGCGGGGTGGGCGCCACGACCGCGGCGAGTTCCGCCTGCTCCGCGAGCCGGCGGGCCGCTTCCTCGTCGCCGCCCCGCGCCAGGCTGCCCTGGATCCGGGCCTCGAGGGCGCGGGCGTCGCCGCTGACGCGAGTCGCCGCCTGCGCGTGCTTCTCCGCCTGTTCCCTGAGCAGGGCCGCCGCGGCGCGCATGTTGGCATCGCCACCCCGGCGGTACCGGGCGAACGCCTCCCAGTAGTAGGCGTCGGCCGTGTAGGTGGACCTGGGGTAGCGGCCGCGCATCTCCTGGAAGAGCGCTGCCGCCGAGGCATAGTTGTTCCGGTTGAGCATCTGGCGGGCCGCCCGGTAGAGCGAATCGGCGGGATCCTGGCCCTGCGGTGCCGGCGGCGTCGTGGCGAAGGCAGCGCGCGGTGCCACGGTCCGGAAACTGGCGGTCTGGGCCAGGGCCGGGACGGCCGAAACCAGCAGGGCGAGGGCGATCGGAGTCAGGCGCATTGGGTTTTCCATTCGAGGGTTACAGGTCCTTCCGGAGCCGCGGGAGCACTTCCTTCTGCTCCAGGGCGTCGTTGAGCAAGTCGAGTTCTTCCCCGTCCGGGCCGCCGAGCTGGGCGATCTGCACCAGGACCAGCTCCAGGTCCTCGAGGAGGGCGCGGGTCCTCGGGTCGGTGATGCCGCGGGCATCGAGGAGAAGGCGCGTGGTCATGAGGAGATCGCGCGCCTGGCTCTCGAATCCCTCCCCGCGTTCGCCGACCCGGACCGCGGTGAGGAACGCCTCGGCCCGGCCCAGGTGGTTGGCGGCGGTCAGGGAGAGGGCGGCATTCCGGCGGGGCGCGTCGGCGGCCACCTGGACCGGCACGGTGCCGGGCGCCGCGTTGCCTCCGAGACTCCAGCGCCCGATCCCGATGCCGACGGCGAGGAGGGCGGCGATGCCAAGCCAGAGGGGCAGACGGGTGGACCGGCGGACGGGGAGAGGGGACGGGCGGACGGGCGGACGGGCGGACGGGCGGTGTTGCCTGGCCGCCTGAATGCGGACCCACATTTCGTCGCGTGGCGTGGCCGAAGGCTCATGGTAGGCCCTTGCCATCTCTCGCAGCT
>DASWBQ010000012.1:0-21387 GCA_036390535.1 Gemmatimonadales bacterium
CTCCGCAAGTTCTACGAGATGGGCCTGATGGGCATCGAGATTCCGGAGGCCTACGGCGGCGCCGGCGGCAGCATGTTCATGGCCGGCCTCGCCATCGAGGAGCTGGCCCGGGTGGACGCGTCGGCCGCCATCTACGTCGACGTCCAGAACACCCTCGTCAACAACGGCCTGATCCGCTGGGGCAATGAAGACCAGAAGCGGCGCTACCTCCCCCGGATGTGCACCGACCTGCTGGGCGCCTTCGCCCTGAGCGAGCCGGCCAGCGGCTCCGACGCCTTCGCCCTCGAGTGCAAGGCCGAGGACAAGGGCACCCACTGGGAACTGACCGGCCGGAAGTTCTGGATCACCAATGGCGCCGAGGCCGGCCTCTTCATCGTCTTCGCCAACGCCGACTTTGCCAAGGGTTACAAGGGGATCACCGCCTTCATCGTCGAGCGCGACTTCGAGGGCTTCGCCGTCGGCAAGAAGGAGAACAAGCTCGGCATCCGCGCCTCGAGCACCGTCGAGCTGATCCTCGAGGGCTGCAAGGTCCCGAAGGAGAACGTCCTCGGGCCGGTCGGGCAGGGCTACAAGATCTCGATCGAGACCCTGAACGAGGGCCGGATCGGGATCGGCGCCCAGATGATCGGCGTCGCGGCCGGCGCGCTCGAGGCCGCCAAGGCCTACGTCAAGGAGCGGAAGCAGTTCGGCAGGCCGCTCGCCGAGTTCCAGGGAATCCAGTTCCAGGTGGCCCAGGCTGCGACCGAGCTGCAGGCGGCCCGGCTGATGGTCTACAACGCCACTCGCCTCAAGGATGCCGGCCTGCCCTTCGCGGAGGAGGCCGCGATGGCGAAGCTGTTCTCGAGCCAGGTGGCCAACCAGGTTTGTTCGGTGGCGGTCGAGCTGTTCGGTGGCTACGGCTATTCCCGGGAGTACCCGGTCGAGAAGTTCTATCGGGACGCCAAGATCGGCACGATCTACGAAGGCACCTCGAACATGCAGCTGCAGACCATCGCCAAGCTGCAGCTGAAGTAGCCGGTCTCCGTCCCGAGGAGCAGCGTGCAAGGTCGCTTCCCCCAGACAGTTGTCTTCATCCTGGCCGCCGTGGTCGCGCTCGGGGCGCAGCCCCTGCCGGCCCAGCAGGCTGCGGCAGCGGACCCCACCCTGCAAGAGCAGCTGAACACCTGGTACGCCCGGACGGTCCGGCGCGTCCCCGGGGAATGGGGGGTGGCCGTAGCCGACCAGCGGGGGCAGCTGATCTGGGGAGTGAACGCGACCCGCCCGCTGATGCCCGCCTCGACGGTAAAGCTGTTCACGACCGGCTTCGCCCGGTCCGTCCTCGGGGCCAACGCCCGCCAGGTGACTCGGGTCGTCGGCACCGGGTTCGTCGACCTCGAAGGGAACTGGATGGGTTCCTGGGCGCTCGAGGTGAACGGCGACCCCACCCTCGAGCGGCCGGCCCGTTCCGGGCCGATGCTCAGGGATCTGGCCGCGCAGCTGGCCGAGCGGGGCATCCGCCGGATCACCGGGCCGATGGCGATCCAGTCCGCTGCCGGCGAGGCGGGCGCCTCCTATCCCACCGCCTGGCACACCCGGCACATGGGACGCCGCTTCGCACCCCTGGTCGGCTCGGTGACCCTGAACGAGAACATCATCAGCTTCACCATCGCACCGGGTGGGCGCGTCGGTGCCCCACCCCGGGTGGTGGCCTCGTCACCCGAGGGGATGGAGCGGATCGTCGACATCAAGGCGAAGACCGTCGCCGGCCGGCGCGACCGGCTGCGGATCCTGGTCTCGGCCGGGGGCCGCTACGAGGTGAGCGGGACCATCGGGACCGGCCGCCGAGGCCGGGTCTACACCGCCCCCGCCGCCAATCCGCGGGTGGTGCTCGAAGCGGCCTGGGGCGCCGCGCTGGCGCGGGCCGGCATCGAGTGGGTGCCCGGTACGTCCCTCGGGGACCCTGCCTCACGAGCGGGGAGCGAAGCCCTCGCCGAGGTGGTGTCGGCGCCGCTCGACTCGATCGCCCACGAGGTCAACACCCGGAGCCTCAACATCGGGGCCGAGGCGCTCCTCCGCTGGGCCGACCCCGGGCCGGACGCCGCCCGGAAACTCACTGAACACGTCCGGCAGATCACCGGGGACCAGACCGGGGTCACGCTCGCCGACGGGAGTGGCCTGTCCTACGAGGACCGGGCCAGCCCGTGGTCGTTCGTCGCCTACCTGGCCAAGTTTCCCACCACCCCGGCCGGGCGGAACTTCCCCCTCCTCCTGCCCGCCAACGGCACCGGCACCCTGCGGCGGCTCGGCACCGGCCCCCTGGCCCCGGGAGTGGTTCGCGCCAAGACTGGGACCCTCGCCAATGCCGCGACGCTGGTGGGCTACCTCGGCCACCGCGACGGGATGCTGCTGATTTCGGTGATGTACAACGGCTCGCGCGTCTATGGCGCCAAGCAGGAGCAGTGGAAGCTGTTCCGGCTCCTCGGCGCCCAGGGCCAGATCATCCCGACCGACTCGACCGAAGCCGACGCGATCGGCGGAGACGCACTCCCGCCGAACTGACGAAGCGAGTTACCGCCGGTCCCCCCGTCCGCCCGTCCGCCCGTCTTTCAGTCGCTCCAGTCGATTCGCCGCCTCCGCCAGCATGTCGTCCGTCTTGCAGAAGGCGAAACGGATGAAGTCGTGCCCCAGCTCCGGCTCGCTGAAGAAGCTGGAGCCCGGCACTGACGCGACCCCGATCTCCCGGGTCAGCCAGTGGGCGAACTCGGTGTCGTTCCGGTCGGACAGCCCCGAGAAATCCGCCAGGACGTAGTAGGCTCCCTCAGGAGGGAGGCACTTGAACCCTGCCCTCTGCAGCGCGCCCACCAGCAGGTCCCGGCGGCGGCGGTAGGCGTCAGCCATGCCGGTGTAGTACGACCCGGGCAGGGTCTCCAGCGCCGCTGCCACGCCTTCCTGCAGCGGCGCCGGGGCGCCGACCGTCAGGAAGTCGTGCACCTTCCGGATCGCGTCGCTCACCTCCGGCGGCGCCACGATCCAGCCGATCCGCCAGCCGGTGACGCTGAACGTCTTCGACGCGCCGCTGATCGTGATGGTCCGGTCCCACATCCCCGGCAGGGTGGCGATCGGAATGTGCGGCCCGTCGTAGCGGATGTGCTCGTAGATCTCGTCCGTCACCGCCCAGGCGTCGTGCCGCCGACACAGGTCCGCAATCCCGTCCAGCTCCGCCCGGGTCAGCACCCGGCCGGCCGGGTTGTTGGGCGTGTTGATCACGATCGCCCGGGTGCGGCTGGAGCAGGCCGCGGCCAGGCGGTCGAGGTCGAGCGGCTCGCCCGGCCGGAGCGGGACGTACACCGGCTTCGCCTCGCAGAGGATCGCGTCGGGGCCGTAGTTCTCGTAGAACGGCTCCATCACGACCACCTCGTCCCCCGGATTGACGATCGCCATCAGGGTGGCGACCATCGCCTCGGTGGCGCCGCAGGTCACCGTGAGGTGCGCCTGGGGGTCGACCGGCATGCCGTACCACTGCCGGTACGAGGCGGCGATCGCGTTCCGGAGCCGCTGGGCGCCCCAGGTAATCGCGTACTGATTGATGTCGTCGTGGATCGCTTTCGCTGCCGCCTCCTTGAGCACGTCCGGCGTCGCGAAATTCGGAAAGCCCTGGGCCAGGTTGATGGCGTCGTGCTCCTGGGCCAGGCGGGTCATGGCGCGGATCACCGATTCGGTGAACCGATGGGTGCGCCGGGCGGTCGAGGGATGCATGGCACGATTATACTGCTGCCGACCCCCGAAGGAGAGCGCCGCTGACCACTTCCGCGCCGGTTTCTCCCGCCCGCACCGCCAGGATCATCCACCTGGCCCTGGCGGCGCCGCCGGTCGTCTTCGGCTCGGTCGTCGCCCTCCTGGTGAGCCGGGGGGCGCTCCCGCCGGCCGGGAACCCGACGGTCCACTTCGCCCTGGTCGGGGTCGGACTCTTTCTGATGCTGGCAGGGACGCTGGTCGCCTTCCGGATCCCGGCCCGGAGCGGCAGCGAAGCGCTCGATCCCTACTGGAAGCGGACCTTCCCCCGGGCGGTCGTGGCCTGGGCCATGATGGAGGGCGGCGCGTTCCTCACCGGCTTCGCCGGCCTCTTCACCGGCACGCTCTTCTACCCGGTGATCGGGATGGTTGCGTTCGCCGCGCTGATGCTCGGTTTCAACCCGCAGCGGATCAGCGGCGGCTGATGCGGATCGCCTCGCTCCTCCCGGCGGCCACCGAGATCGTGTGCGCCATCGGGGCGGCCGATCAGCTGGTGGGCATCTCTCATGAATGCGATTGGCCGCCCGGCCTCGACCACCTTCCCCGCATCACCAGCAGCCCGGTGGATTCAGCCGGGCCCGGGCATGCCATCGACGCAGCCGTTCGGGCCCTGGTGGCCGCCGGCCGGCCGGTGATTGCCGTCGACCCCGAACTGCTCCGCGAACTTCGGCCCGACCTGCTCCTGGTTCAGGACCTCTGCGAGGTCTGCGCCGTGGCGGAAGGCGGGGTCCGGCGGCTGGCGGAGGTGCTCGACCCGGTCCCGGTAGTGCTGCCGCTCCGCGGCCGTACCCTCGCCGGCGTCGCCGACGACATCCGCACCCTCGGAGCCTTCCTCGGGCGGGCCGAGGAGGCCGATGAGGTGGCCGCCGGTGTGACCTGGCGACTCCGGCGCCTTGCCCGCACCAGGCCCGAGGCCACGCCCCGCGTGGTCTGCCTGGAGTGGCTGGAGCCGGTCTATCTGGCCGGCCATTGGGTGCCGGAACTGATCGAGGCGGCCGGAGGCGAGGATGTCGGTGCCCGGCCGGGGGACCACAGCCGGACCTGGCCGCTCGATGAAGTCGCGGCCCTCCATCCCGAACTGGTCATCGTCGCCCTCTGCGGGTTCGATGCCGGGCGCGGCCTGGCGGAACTGACCCGCTTCGAGGCGGAGTGCCGCGCCCGCGGTGTCAGCCCCCCGTCCGCGTGGGGAGCCCCTGTCTGGGTGCTCGACGGGAACGCCTACACCTCCCGCCCCGGTCCCCGCCTCGCCGAGGCCGCCGAGCGGATCCAGTCGGCGATCCTCGGCCGCGAGGCCGGCGGATTGGTGAGGTACTGCTGATCTACTGCCCGTCCGCCCGTCCGCCCGTCTGTCCGTCCGGGGGCTCCCACAGCGCCACCACGTTCCCGTCCGGGTCCGCCACCATGGCCATGATGCCCCAGGCCTGCTGGGTCGGCTCGTTGAGGAAGCGCACCCCCCTGGCGTGGAGTTCGCCGCAGAAGTGGAGCAGGCCGTCCACCTTGAAGGTCAGGCCGGTGTGCCGCCCCACCATCGCCTTGCTGTCGGGGTGGACCGCCGGATGGACGGCAATCCGGGTATCGCCCTCCAGGAACTCCGCCCCGAACGACCCCTGGGACCGGAGTGCCAGACCGAGGGTATCCCGGTAGAATTCGATCGCCCGCCCGATGTTGTGAACGAAGATCGCCACGCTGTAGAGAGACTGGATCATGCCCATGAATATGTCATTCCGTCGCGCCATCGGCGCGGCCATCCTGACGGCGGCTCTCGCCGTCCCGGCCACTGCCCAGGTGCCCCGGACCCCCTGGGACTCCCTTGCCCGCGACCTGCTCCGTGAGCTGGTCGACATCAACACCACCTGGACCCGCGGCAGCACCCTGCAGGCCGCCCAGGCGATGGCCACCCGGCTTCGCGCCGCCGGCTTCCCGGCGGAGGACGTGGTGGTGATCCAGAACGCCGAGCGGAAGGGGAACCTGGTGGCCCGGCTCCGCGGCCGGCCGACCGGCAAGAAACCGATCCTGCTCCTGTCCCACATCGACGTTGTCGAGGCCGACCCCAAGGACTGGACTCTCCCGCCCTTCCAGTTCATCGAGAAGGAGGGGGTCTTCTACGGACGCGGGGTGGCGGACGACAAGGACGAGGGCGCCATTCACATTGCGCTCATCATGCGGATGCGGGCGGAAGGGTACGTCCCGGACCGCGATATCATCGTAGCCCTCACCGCCGACGAGGAGGGCGGCCCGGACAACGGCGTCCAGTACCTGATCCGGAACCACCGCGACCTGATCGATGCCGAATTCGCCTTCAACGAGGGCGGCGGCGGGCGGGTCCGGGACGGGAAGAAGATCTCCAACGACGTCCAGGCGACCGAGAAGAAGTTCCTCAACTTCACCCTCGAGGTCACCAACGAGGGCGGGCACAGCTCGATTCCCGTCAGGGACAACGCCATCACCCACCTCTCAGCCGCCCTGGTGAGGGTCGGGGCCTTCGACTTCCCGGTCCGGCTCAACCCCGTGACCCGCGAGTACTTCACCCGCTCGGCGGACATCGAGGGCGGGGCCATGGGGGCGGCGATGCGCGCGATCGTGGCCAGCCAGTCTGATTCCGCCGCGGCACGCAAGCTCTCCGAGGACCGCCGGTACAACTCCCAGCTGCGCACCACCTGCGTGGCGACGATGCTGAGCGGCGGGCACGCCACCAACGCCCTTCCGCAGCGCGCCACCGCCAACGTCAACTGCCGGATCCTGCCGCAGGACGACCCCCGGGAGATCCAGGCGACCCTGGAGCGGGTCATCGGGAATCCCAATGTGAAGGTCACGCCGGTGGACAGCGCCATCAACAGCCCGCCCTCGCCCCTGACGCCGAGCCTGGTGGCGACGATCGAGAAGGTCACCCAGGAGATGTGGAGCGGGGTCCCGGTCGTGCCGACGATGAGCACCGGGGCGACTGACGGGCTCTTCCTGAGGAACGCGGGGATGCCCGTGTACGGGCTCTCAGGGCTCTTCTACACCGACACCTTCGCGCACGGGATGAACGAGCGGGTCTCGGCGCAGGCCTTCTACGAGGGCCTGGAGTTCATGTACCGGCTGATGAAGGCGCTGACCCGGCCGGGAGTCAGTTGACGGACGGGCGGACCGGCGGACCGCTGAAGACACCGTAGGGGCGGCCTATCAGGCCGCCCGCTACCGGTTGAAGGACTCGTGTTCGTGGAGGAGCGCCCACCGCGCGCCCTCGCGCACCAGCACGCCGGTCCAGACGGCGCCGGGAAACTCGACCCGCTTGCCACTGGGATCGAGTTGCGACCAGGTGAACGTCGCCGTCGCGAGGATCGCGTCCGGGCCCAGTGGTTCCAGCGTCCGGTCAGCCCAGACGACCTGGCCGCTCCAGGCGGAGGCCGTGTCCCACGGCGCGTACCGTGCCCGGATCGCGTCAGGGCCCTGCGCGGCCTCTCCCTGCGTGATGGCGGCCGCCGACGGGCGCGTCGCGTAGACCGACGCCATCAGCGTCCCGTCGTGGCGCCCGATCGCCGCCGCCATCGTGTCGAGGATGGCCCCGGCCATCGCCAGGTCGGCCTCGCTCGGTGCCGCCGGCGGTGGAGGAGCGGCCGGCTGGCAGGCCGCGAGCAGGGATGTGATCACGATCAGGTGTGAGACACGCATCTTGGTCTCGTTTGCGAACTGTGGCTCCGGCCCTCCGCCTCTCCGCCCTTTACCGCACCACCCGATACACCGCCTCCAGCAGCTGCCGTGACGCATTCCCCATCCCCTGCTGGGAGATCGAACTCGCGATGGTCACGTCCGAGGCCGGGATGTGGAACGCGTAGGTGCTCCAGAACCCGGAGTGCCCGAACCCCTGGTCGCCCGCGAGAGCCATCGCGTAGATCCCCATCCGGTAGTCCCGCTGGGTGGTGACCCCGGGATTCGAGAGCATCAGTTCGAGCGTCTTCGGGTCGCGGTACACCTTGCCGGTGAGCAGGGCCCGGGTGAACGTCGCCATGTCCTTCGGCGTTGCCACCAGGCCGCCGCCGCCGTAGAGGTCGAACGACGGATCGGCCGCGTAGGTGTCGAGGCTGTCCATGTACTGATGGGCCCGGTCCGCCACCCCTGCCGGGGCCGGCTCCAGCGACTCCAGCCAGGTGCTGGTCAATTTCAGCCGATCGAAGCCGAGCAGCCCCCGGAGGGCCTGGGCCAATCCCTGCCCCGTCACCCGCTCGAGGATCTCCCCGAGCAGGATGTACCCGGTATCAGAGTAGTTGTACACCGTGCCCGGAGCGCCGTACGGCTTGCCCTTCTCCATCGCCCAGCGCACCTGATCCATCCGGCTCCACCGCCGGCTCGGCTCGCCGAACACCGTGGTTCCGAACGACTCGTCCGTTGCGTAGTCGAAGATGCCGCTGGTGTGGTGCAGGAGGTGGCGCACCGTGATGGCGGACGGGTCGTACCCGCCGCCGCGGAGTGCGTCGAGGTACTCCGCCGGCAGGTAGGTGGTGATCGGGGCATCGATCTTCACCTTGCCGTCCTCCACCAGGCGCAGGACCGCCGCCGCCACGTACGTCTTGGTGTTGCTGGCGATCCGGACCGGCTGCTCCGGGCGGAGCTTCGTCCCGGTGGCCTTGTCGGCCACCCCGGCCGCACCGCTCCACGACAGGCACCGCTTCGGCGCCTCGACATGCACCGAGATCGCGTTCATGATCGGGCGGGTGGCCAGGGCGCTGTCGAGGATCGCCTGCAGGCGCGCTTCGACCTCCCGGCGAGCCTCGACCGGAGGGCACCGATCCTGGCGCGGTGTCCCCCCGATTTCGTAGGGGCGGCCTGCGAAGCCGCCCGTTCCCCGGACATCGTAGGAGCCTACCGGGCCGCCCGTTCCCGGAGCATCGTAGGGGCGGCCTACCAGGCCGCCCGCCAGCGCCACCAGTGCGAGCAGCCGCATCAGGGCTGCTTCCGCGTCAGGAAGAGGTAGGCATACCCCATATCGAACCGGAGGCGGTTCGGCGACCCGTCGGCCCGATCGAACTTCAGGATCGCCCTGGTCTGGCCGATGTGGAACTCGTCGTTGCCAACGTACCTGAGGGTATCCAGCTCCTTCGAGCCCTTCATCTGCGAGGTGAGGTTGCCGGCGCTGTCTACCGCCACCGTCATCTCCATCTGCTCGCCGCGCCCGATCCCCTGCCACTCGCCGGCGAACTGGGCCAGGTCACCCTCGAACTTCTGGCTCTGGGCCGGCTTCTTCCCCAGCACCGCCTCGATGATCGCCTCCCCGACGTCGAGGCCCTCGTTGGCCGAGTTCCACAGCACGATCACGTGGAGGCTGTCGTCCGGGAGATAGCGATTGAGCGAGATGAACCCGTTGATCCCGCCATCGTGCCAGATCGCCCGGCGGCCCGCCAGGTCGGTCAGCGCCAGCCCCTTGGCATACCGCAGGGTGGTGCCGTCCTTCAGGGTGCCGGGACGGATCAGCTCGGCGTAGGCCTCGGGCCCAAGGACCTGCCCGCCGTGCAACGCCCGGTTCCACGTCAGGAGATCGCCCACCGAGCTGCACAGCGACCCGGCGGCGTAGGGCCAGGAGTGGCTGATGTAGCCCTTGACGTTCAGGCCCGCCGAGTCGGGTTCGTATCCGTGGGCGCGCTGCTTCACCACCTTCGTCACGCTGCAGTAGCTGGTCCGGTCCATCCCCAGCTTGTCGAAGAAGTTCTGCTTCAGGTAGTCCGCGTACGTCATTCCGCTGACCTTCTCGATGATCCGGCCGGCCAGGAAGAACGCCGAGTTGTTGTAGATCTCCTGCGCGCCGGGCTCGAAGTCGAACGGCTCTTTGGAGACCAGCGCCAGGATGGAGTCGGGCGGCAGGTCCTCCTTGAACCGGGCCCGGAGCGACGGCGTCTCGGTGTACCCACGAATCCCTGAGGTGTGATCGAGCAGCTGTCGGACCGCGATCTTCCGGCCCCTGGTCGGGAAGTCCACGTAGGTGGTGATGTCGGCGTCGAGGTCGACCTTCCCCTGCTCCACCAGGTGCATGATCGCGGCAGCGGTGAACTGCTTGGTGACCGAGCCGATCTCGAACACCGCGTCGTGGTGCATCGGCACGTCCCACTCGAGGTCGGCCTTGCCGAAGCCCTGGATGGCGATCGTGTCGTTCCCCTTGACCACCGCGATGGCCGCGCCGGCGGCCTTGCCCTCGGTGATCGGCTGGCTGACGATCGAGTCGATGCGGCTGACGAGGGCCCGCCGATCGGCATCACCACCCCCGGGGCCGGATCCGGACGAGCCGCCGGCACAGGCAAGCGAGGCGAGGGCACACAAGGACAGGCCGGCAGACAGGCGGAATCGCATGGGAGATCCGTCGGTAGGGGTGGGGCGGAATTGGATACAATTAGGACTACGATAGTGGCGGGGCCGGGGTTTCGCCACTCGAGCGGAGGGCGGGGGGACGGAGGGGCGGAGCCGGTCGATATCGACGCGGCCATGCGCGCGGCAACCGTCGGGGCGGCCTATCAGGCCGCCCGCGTCTACCCCAACACCCCGAGCCCGATCGCCCCCGCCGACGTCGCATCGCCCGTCAGCGCCCGGCGAAGGTAGCCGGCCTGCCCCAGGTGGAACCCGGTGTGGACCGCGAGGTGGATCAGGAAGCGCCCCGTCGGCAGGGTCACCCCGCCGACCGCGACCGGGTAAGGAGCCGCCAGGACGGCCTCGGTGAGCGCCAGGATCGCGGGTTCGATCTCGTCCTCGGCCCGCTCCAACTCGACGGTCACCTCGTGCCGGGACAGGCCCCGGCGGCTGAACTCGGCGTCACGGTCCCGGACGTAGCGCGAGCCACCCAGGACCGCGCCGATGAAATGGCGGAGGTTCCCCGCCACGTGCAGGGCCAGCGTCCCCGCCGGGTTGGTGATCCCCGGGACCACCTTCCAGAGGCTGGCGTCGTCGGGGAACAGCTCGATTTCGCGCCGGAAGGCGATCAGTTCCCGCTCCAGCATCCGCCCGACATCGGCGGCGACGGTCGCTGTCACGGTGCGACCTCCACGATCATCTCGATCTCAACCGAGATGTTCGCCGGCAGCGCCGCCATCCCCACCGCGGACCGGGCGTGGCGGCCACGGTCGCCGAACACCGCCACCATCAGGTCGGAGAACCCGTTGATGACCCGCGGGTGATCGGTGAAGTCGGGCGCCGACTGCACCATGCCCAGCACCTTCACGATCCGGGTCACCTTGCGGAGGTCGCCGATCTCCTGTTTCAGCGATGCCAGCAGGCAGAGGCCGACCCGGCGCGCCGACGCATACCCCTCCTCGATGGTCCGCTCGCTGCCGACCTTCCCCGTCAGCCGGCCTTCGGCGCTGCACTCCCCATGTCCCGCCAGAAACACCAGGTTCCCGGTCCGTACGGCCCGGACGTAGTTGGCGACCGGCGGCGCGGCGGCAGGCAGGGTCAGCCCCATCTCGCGGAGCTTCGCCTCCGGATCGGGGGCCTGGGCGGCGGCGCTGCTGGTCAGCACGACGGTGGCGGCGAGGAGGGCAAGACGACGCATGGCGACGATCCGGTGAGGGAGGGCATGTGTGATATTCTCCCGGCCGGAACCCCGCCGCAAGCTCCGGCGACTCTCGACTCACGATTCTCGACTGCGGTTCAACTGGGGCGGCAGGAGTCGAACCTGCAACTTCCCGGTTAACAGCCGGGCGGTCTGCCAATTGACCTACACCCCAGAAACACGACCGCCCGCCAGGATCTGGCGGGCGGCTGCGGAGCAACGCGCGTCCTGCCAGATCTCCTAGGAGAACCGGTTGGAATTGTTGGCGGCGTTGCGACGCATCATCATGGCTTCACTTTACGTCAACGCGCCGACACCGTCAAGGGTCTCGCGAACCGAGCGGTCCGACTCGTCGGGGCGCCTCAGTGATAAGTTTAGGCGCCTCATGTCCTCCCTCATTCTGCTCCGCCACGCCGAGGTGTACGCGCCCGAGCGGCTCGGCCGCCGGGACCTGCTCGTGGCCGGCGGAGAGGTGGTCGCCCTCGCCCCCTCGCTGCCGGACCTCCCGCCCGGGATCGAGGCGGAGGTGGTGGACCTGGAAGGGCGCCGGGTCATCCCCGGCCTGATCGACGGCCATGTGCATCTCACCGGGGGCGGCGGCGAGGCTGGTCCCGGGACCCGGGTTCCGCCGCTGCAGCTGACGACGCTCACCGCGGGTGGCATCACCACGGCGATCGGCGTGCTCGGCACCGACGACGTCGTGCGCACCACCGCCGAGCTGGTCGCCGTCACCGCCGGGCTCCGGGCCCAGGGCCTCTCGGCCTGGTGCCTCACCGGGGGCTATCACCTTCCGCCGATGACCCTGACCGGCACGGTCCGCGGTGACATCGCCCTGGTCGACGAGATCATCGGCGTCGGGGAGGTGGCCATCAGCGACCACCGCTCCAGCCAGCCGACCCTCGACGACCTGCTCCGGCTTGCAGCCGAGGCGCACGTCGGCGGGCTGATGAGCGGCAAGGCCGGTGTGCTTCATCTCCACGTCGGCGACGGGGCCAGGGGGCTCGATCTGGTCCGGCAGGCGCTCGCGGCCACGGAGCTCCCGGCGAAGGTGTTCCACCCGACCCACGTCAACCGGCGCAAGGCGCTGCTCGAGGAAGCGATGGCGCTCGCCCGGCTGGGGCCGACCATCGACCTCACCGCCTTCCCCGTGGAAGAGGGCGAGGATGCCTGGAGCGCGGAGGACGCCCTGGCCCTCTGCCTCGATGCGGGAGTGCCGCCGCATCGCCTGACCGTGAGTTCGGACGGCGGCGGCTGCCTGCCGCGGTTCGATGCCGACGGGCGGGTGGCCGGCATGGACGTCGGCCAGCCCAGGGCCCTCGCTGCCGCGCTCCGGACGCTGCTGATGGCGGGGCGGCCGCTCGAGCAGGTGCTCCCGGCGTTCACCGTCAACGTCGCGGCCCAGTTCCGGCTGGTACGGAAGGGACAGATCCGGGTCGGCGGCGACGCCGACCTGGTGGTGCTCGACGAGGACCACCGTGTCCTCCACGTCATGGCTCGCGGGCGGTGGCACCGGCGCGACGGCGCTCCGCGCGTCCACGGCCCCTTCGAGGAAAGACCGTCATGACCCCCGCCAAGATCGGCGAAGGCGAGACCCGCGGCTACATCGTCCCGGTGGGCGGGGCGGAGACGAAGATCGGCAACCCCGAGATCCTCCGGCATTTCGCCCGTCTTTGCGGCGGGCGGCACGCCCGCATCGCCATCGTCCCCACCGCCTCCTCCCTCGCCGACACCGGGAAACGGTACGTCCGGATCTTCCGTGAGCTGGGGGTCCGCCGGGCGGATGCCGTGGCGATCGAGACGCGCCTGGACGCCGAGAATCCCGACCTCCTGGCCCCGCTCGAGCTGGCAGACGGCATCTTCCTCGCCGGCGGCAACCAGCTCCGGCTGGCGACCACGCTGGGCGGCACCTCGGTGGCTCGGATCCTCCGACGCCGTAACGCCTCCGGCGTCCACGTCGGCGGCACCTCGGCCGGGGCGGCGTTCCTCTCGGAGCACATGATCGCGGTTGGCGAAGAGGGCGCCACGCCGCATGCGGGCGACGTCACGCTGGCGCCGGGCCTCGGGCTCACCAACCGGATCGTCATCGACCAGCATTTCCGCCAGCGCGACCGGCTCGGCCGGCTGCTCACGGCCCTGGCCTACAATCCCTTCGCCGTGGGCATCGGCCTCGACGAGGACACCGCTGCGTTCATCGGCCCCGAGGACACTCTCGAGGTCTTCGGCAGCGGCGCGATCACCGTGGTCGACCCCTCCGACGTCGAGTTCTCGTCCATGGACCAGGCCGAGAAGGGCGAGCCGGTTTGCCTGATCGGCATCCGCCTCCACGTCCTCACCCGCGGCGCCGGGTACGACCTCCACCGCCGGAAGGCGCAGGCACCCCAGGCGGCCCCCGGCCGCTGACCCGGAGCACCCCATGCGCATTCTCGAACGCTCGGTCTACGTAGGCCCGAGCATCTACGCTCTCTTCCCGGTCATCCGCCTCGAGCTCGACCTCGGCGTGCTCGAGGAATGGCCGACCCGCCGTCTCGGCCCCGCGTTCACCGACCGGCTCCTCCAGCTGCTGCCCGGCCTCCGCGAGCACGGCTGTTCCTACGGCGAGCCCGGCGGATTCGTCCGCCGCCTCGGCGAGGACGAAGGCACCTGGCTGGGCCACGTCCTCGAGCACGTGGCCATCGAGTTGCAGGTCATCGCGGGCGAGCCGGTCACCTTCGGGAAGACCCGGGCCGGCGAGGGCCCCGGCGTCTACACCGTCGTCTACGAGTACGAAGATCCCGATGTCGGCCTCGCCGCGGCGCGGCTGGGCCTCCGGTTGCTCCAGGGCCTCCTCCCCGAGGACCTCCGCCGCCAGGTCGCCGGGGACACGTCGGCCGATACACCCTTCGACTGGCCCACCGAGCGCGACAGCTTCATCCGATCAGCCCAGCGGCGGGCCCTTGGCCCCAGCACCATGTCGCTGGTGCGTGCGGCGGAAGAACGGCGCATCCCCTGGATCCGCCTCAACAACCAGAGCCTGATCCAGTTCGGCCACGGCCGCTACCAGCAGCGGATCCAGGCGACCATCACCAGCCGGACCCCGCATATCGCCGTCGAGTTGGCCTCCGACAAGGAGGAGACCAACCGGATCCTGGGGAACCTCGGCCTCCCCGTGCCGCCCCAGCGGCTGGTGCAGCGGGTCGAGGACGCCATCCAGGCGGCCGCACGGATCGGTTACCCCGTCGTGGTGAAGCCCTACAACGGCAACCACGGCCGCGGCGTCGCGATCAACCTGACCACCGCCGAGCAGGTCCGGACCGCCTTCGCTCAGGCCCAGGAAGTCAGCCGGAGCGTGGTCGTCGAGAAGATGATCGCGGGCCACGACCACCGGATGCTGGTGGTGAACGGCCAGCTGATCGCCGTCTCGCGCCGGATGCCCGGTCACGTGGTGGGCGACGGACTCCACACCATCAGCGAGCTGGTGCAGGAGGTGAATCGCGACCCGCGCCGGGGCGTGGGCCACGAGAAGGTCCTGACCCGGATCGAGTTCGACGCGCAGGCCGACCGTCTCCTCACCGAGCGCGGGTACACCCGGGACACGGTTCCGCCGGCGGGGGAGATCGTCTACCTCCGGATGACCGCCAACCTCTCCACCGGCGGCACCGCGGAGGACGTCACCGACCTGGTGCACCCCGACAACGCCGAGATGGCGGTGCGGGCGATTCGCGCCATCGGTCTCGACGTCGGGGGCGTCGATTTCCTGACCCCGGACATCGCCCGGAGCTACAAGGAACTGGGCGGAGCCATCTGCGAGGTCAACGCCGCTCCGGGTTTCCGGATGCACATGGCCCCCTCGAGCGGCAAGCCCCGGGACGTGGCCGGCCCGGTGCTCGACATGCTGTTCCCCGCGGGGTCACCCAGCCGGATCCCCATCGCCGCGCTCACCGGAACCAACGGCAAGACCACTACCGCCCGGATGCTGGCGCACATCCTGAAGCTCTCCGGCCACACCGTCGGCCTGACCACGACCGATGGCGTCTACATCGACGGCCACCGCACCGTCGAGGGAGACATGACCGGCCCCGTCGCTGCCCGGATGGTGCTGAGCGACCCCTTCGTGGACGTCGCGGTCCTGGAGACGGCGCGGGGAGGCCTGCTCCGGGCCGGCATGGGCGTCCGCGAGTGCGACGTCGGCGCCGTGCTCAACGTCCAGGCCGACCACCTCGGGCTCAAGGGCATCGACACCCTCGAGGAGCTGGCGCGGGTCAAGCGGATCGTGGTCGAGACCGCCCGCGACACCGCGGTCCTCAACGCCGACGACACCCACTGCCTGCGGATGGCCGACCACACCGACGCCCGGGTGATCTGCTACGTGACGATGAACCCGTCCCATCCCCTGGTGCGCGAGCACATCTCCGCCGGCGGCCGGGGGGTCGTGCTCGAGTCGGGGATCAAGGGCCAGATGATCACCATCTACGACAAGGGAACCCAGATCCCCCTGCTCTGGACCCATCTCATTCCGGCCACCCTCGAGGGGCGGGCCACGCACAACGTCCAGAATGCGATGTTCGCGGCGGCGATGGCCCACGCCATGGGCAAGAAGCTCGAGGACATTCGCCACGGCCTTCGGACCTTCGACACCTCGTTCTTTCAGGCCCCCGGCCGGATGAACGTCTTCGACCAGCACCCCTTCAAGGTGATCCTCGACTACGGGCACAATCCCCCGGCGGTGACCATGCTGGTGCAGCTGGCCGAGCGGCTCGAGGTGAAGGGTCGCCGGATCGTGGTGCTTTCCGCGCCCGGGGACCGTCGCGACGTCGACATCCTCGAGATCGGGCGGATCGCCGCGGGAAAGTTCGACCTGTACGTGCTCCGGCGCGACGACTCCGCCCGCGGCCGGGCCCATGACGAGGTCCCCCGGATGCTGCGCCAGGCCCTGCTCGACAGCGGCACCCCGGAGGACCGGATTGTGGTCATTCCGTCGGAGCAGGAAGCGACGGACTACGCCCTGCGCGCCGCCGCGCCCGGCGACCTGCTCCTCGTGTTCGGTGACGCGCTGACCCGCACCTGGAAGCAGATCATCGGCTTCAGCCCCGAACCGGGAGCGGCGCCGACGGCAGGCGCCGATGGGGACGACGGCCGGATGGCCCCGCCGCCCCAGGTTCCCCCGCTCGCCGATGTCCTCACGCTGGAGGTGGACCAGCTGGTGCGCGACGAGCGCGGCGTCCGGCTCGCCCGCGAACCCGAGGCGGATGACTGACCGCGCCATCCTGACCGACTCACGCCGCCTACCCGGGCCCAGTCGCCTGCTGGAGCGGCCTGGGGTGGTCGCCGATGTGGCCCTCCCGGACGCCGACGCCGAGGTCATCATCGGGGCCTGGCGACGGCGCGTGGCCGGGATGCTCGCGGCCGTCGGCTGGGACGGGGAAGAGGCGACCGTCCTGCGATTTCCGGGCGGGGCCAGCCTGGCGATCACCGCCCCGGTCGATGCCCTCTACGCGGCCACGGAGGTCAACGAGTGGGCCTGGGCCGCGGCGCTCGCGGAGGCCGGCGTAGCCGACCCTGCCCTGCCCGCCCCACCCGCCCTGGCCGAGGCGGCGAGGACGCTCCGCGCCACCATCGCCGCCGAGCGAAACCCGGCCCTGCTCGCCATGGTGGCGGCCGCCCGAGAGCACGACGTCGCCTGCGTCCGGGACGACCGGACAGTCTCGGTGGGACTGGGCACGGGGTCACTGAGTTTCCCCGTCGAGTCGATTCCCGAGCCATCCGCCGTCGACTGGAGCCGGGTCCACGACGTCCCGGTGGTCCTCGTCACCGGGCTCAACGGCAAGACCACCACCGTGCGTCTGGCGGCCGCGATGGCTCGGGCCGCCGGCCGCCGCACCGGTTGGAGCTGCACCGAGGGCGTGTATGTGGATGGCGAACCGCTGGGAACCGGCGACTTCAGCGGGCCGGAGGGGGCCCGTCAGGTGGTTCGAGACCCGCGGGTGGAGACTGCGGTGCTCGAGACCGCGCGGGGGGGAATGCTGCGGCGGGGCCTTGCGATCGAGCGTGCCGACGTGGCCGTCGTCACCAACATCGCCGCGGACCACTTCGGCGAGTTCGGCGTCCACGATCTCGCCGCGCTGACGGAGACCAAGCTCGTGATCGCCCGGGCCATCGGTCAGGGCGGGCGCCTCGTCCTGAACGCCGAGGACCCGCACCTCACGGGCGCCGCCGCCTCGCTGCGTGTCCCCCTCGCCTGGTTCGGGATCGACCCGGACGGTGACGCGTTGGCCCGGGCTGGCACCGCCGGGCAGGAGATCGCCACGCTCCACGACACCACGCTGGTCCTCCGCCGGGGGCCGGAGACGATTCCGCTGGTACCGCTGGCCGAGGTGCCGATCGCGCTCGGGGGTGCGGCGCGGCACAACGTGGCCAACGCCCTCGCGGCCTCGCTCGCCGCCTGGTGCCTGGGGCTGCCGCCCGAGGCGATCCGGACGGCGCTGCGGTCGTTCGGGCGTGGCCACGACGAGAACCTGGGCCGCACCAACCTCTTCGAATACCGGGGCGCGCGGATCCTCCTCGACTACGCCCACAACCCCCATGGGATGGATGCGCTGGCGGCGCTGGCCCGGCAGCTGCCGGCCGCCCGGCGGCTGGTGCTCATTGGGCAGGCAGGAGACCGCGACGACGACGCCATCCGCGGTCTGGCCCGCAGTGCCGGCGCGATCCGGCCCGACCGGGTGGTCATCAAGGAAATGACCAGTTACCTCCGCGGGCGCCCCGAGGGGCAGATCCCGGCGCTGATGCGGGAAGAGCTGGAACGCGACGGGATCCCTGCGGAGGCGATCACCGTCTCCTGTGGCGAACTGGCGGGGGTGCAGGAAGCGCTGGCGTGGGCCCGGGAAGGCGACCTGCTGGTCCTCACGGTGCACGCCGAGCGGCCGGCGGTGCTGGAACTCCTGTCGGCGTCTGGGGCAGCGCCGTTGTGAAGCTGGGAGCTACCGGCCCCGGCGAAACATCCGCTTTTCCCGATACGCTCCACAGGGCGGATCCCCCGCACGGACCACTCCGTGATACGGCGGGATGATCGAGTCCACCCGGGCGGTGTCGGCGGCCGTCGCGGCGCTGTCGTAGGCGGCACGGCATGAGGAGAGCGCTTCCTCCAGCCCCTGCCGCATCATCTCGCCTCGACCACCGCTGCCCCACCAGCGCGGCGCCAGCGCGATCAGCACCGTGACCAGCACGAGAGCCACGACCACGACCCTCGACCGCGTCGTATCCCCGGTCCGCTCCCGCCCCATCCCGTCGGCCCCCGCCTATTGCGCGGTGATGAGATCGATCGTGAAGATCAGGATCGCGTTGGGTGGAATCGCCCCGCCGGACCCGCGGGAGCCGTAGCCCAGGGACGGCGGAAGGATGACCTGCCGCTTGCCCCCGACCCGCATTCCCCGCGTCCCCTGGTCGAATCCGGGCACCACCTGTCCCGACCCGAGCAGGAAGGTGAGGAGCGCTTTCGGTGCCGGGTTCTCGTCGAACACGGTGGCGTCGGCCAGCTGGCCCTTGTACCGGACCCCCACCTGCCTGCCGTCCTGGGCAAGGGTGCCCGTCCCGACCACCAGTTCCTTGAAGTAGAGGCCGTTGGCGTTCTTGGTAAACGTCGTCAGGTCGATCCCCAGCGATGGCGCGAAGGTCGTTTCCTCGATGGTCGGCACGCTCGGGGCGGTGGTGTCGGAACCACAGGCTGTGGCCAGGAGCATGGCGAAGGGGAGAGCGAGGCGAACGCGGAAAGACACGTGGGGCCTGTCGATAAGGGAGATACGGCGCGCCAAAGATACTCGGCTAGAACGGTTTGTAGATGGCCATGAACGCGGCGAGCCCGCCCAGCAGCGGCAGGGCCAGCAGCAGGGGCCTGGCCAGCGCCGGACGCCGATAGGGCACGACCACCGACCCCGCCAGCGTCAGCCAGATGACGATCTTCACCACCAGCCATCCGGGGAAGGCCGACCCGTGCTCGAACCCGATCCGGGCCAGCATCCCGAAACCGCCCACCAGCACCAGCAGGGCCCCCAGGCCGTGCCAGCCGGCGATCAGCCCGCGGGCGGAGTTGGACTCCCGGGTGCCGCCATTGATGGCGTGGAGCGCCAGTGCTCCGAGTGCGGTCATGATCAGGATGATGCCGACCACGTGGAGGATGTTGTAGACACTGTGCGAGAGCATGGGATTCCGTCCGGTCAGGGTCAGGGAAGATAGTCACGTGTTGGTAATCGTGAAAATGTCTTCATACTTGTAGCCCCGACAGCCCTCCTCGGCTATTTTCTACTTGAGAATGATTCGCACCCTTGCTGACCTCCCCTCCGGTGGCCACGGCACTCTGGCTGGCCTGGACCTTCCCGACGAGGACGCTGCCCGACTCATGGCGCTCGGCTTCATCCCCGGCGTGCGGGTGAGCCGGGCCCGCTCGGCGCCGGGCGGGGACCCGGTGGTGTTTCGCGTCGACGGCGCCGAAGTCGCCCTGCGCCGGGAAACGGCACGCCACATGACCCTGCGCACCGATCCATGACCGCGACGCTGGCTCCCCCGCCCGTCGGCGCCAAGCCCGTCGTCGTCGCGCTGGTCGGACCGCCGAACTCCGGCAAGTCCACTCTCTTCAACCGGCTGACCGGGCTCCGGCAGAAGGTCGCCAACTACCCCGGAGTGACCGTCGAACAGCGGCGCGGCCGCATGCTCGAGGCCGGCATGCGGCCGGTCGAGCTGGTGGACCTGCCGGGGACCTACGCACTGGACCCGCGGAGCGATGACGAGCGGATCGCCACCGATGTGCTCAATGGCCGGATGCCGGGGAGCAAGGTTCCCGACGCCGTCCTGGTGGTCCTCGATGCCACCCATCTGGCCCGCCACCTGACCGTCGTGGCGCCGGTCCTGGCGCTCGGGCTGCCGACGCTGGTCGTCCTCAACATGGCCGACGACCTTCAGCGGCGCGGCGGCGAAGTGGATCCGGCGGCCCTCGCCGACCAGCTGGGAACGTCGGTGGTGCTGGCCAGCGCCGCCACGGGTGAAGGGCTCGACACCATCCGCCGGTTCCTCACGGGACGTTTCGGGGTTCCGGCCCGGGTCGCCCTGCCCGTGCTTCAGAGCGTGCCCGCCTGTCGAGCCTGGGCCGGCCAGCTCACCGATGCCTCGGCCTACCGGTCGCCGGTGCCGCCGATCTGGTCGCATCGGCTCGACGGCATCGCGCTGCACCCGGTGGCGGGGCCGCTGATCTTCTTCGCCGTGGTCCTGGGGGTCTTCCAGGCCATGTTCGTGGTGGCGGCGCCCCTGTCCGACGGCATCGAGGCTCTTCTGGCGATCGGAGGGGGATGGCTGGGAGGGTGGCTGCCGGCCGGCGCGGTCAAGAGCCTGATTCTCGACGGAGCCCTCGCTGGGGTCGGCTCGGTCCTGGTCTTCCTGCCGCAGATCCTGGTGCTCTTCCTCCTGGTCGGCATCCTGGAAGACTCAGGCTACATGGCGCGTGCGGCCCTGATCGCCGACCGGACCATGGCCAAGGTCGGCCTGCAGGGGAAGTCCTTCATCCCCCTGCTGTCCGCGCACGCCTGCGCCGTCCCGGCCGTGATGGCGGCGCGGACCATCGAGAACCGCCGCGATCGCCTGGCCACCATCCTGATCGCGCCGTTCATGACCTGCGCGGCGCGACTGCCCGTCTACACCCTGATCATCGCCGCCTTCCTGCCGAACACGCCGCTCCTCGGACGCTTCCTCGGGATGCGCGCCGCGGCTCTCCTCGGCCTCTACGTCCTCGGCTTCCTGGCCGCGCTCGGCACCGCCCGGCTGCTCAAGTCGACGATCCTCCGCAGCGAACGGGTCCCGTTCATGATGGAGCTGCCGCCGTGGCGGTGGCCCACCTGGCGGGCGCTCGGGTTCCGCCTGGTGGACCGGAGCCGGGCCTTCATCACCCGGGTCGGCACCGTAATCCTGGCGGCCTCGGTGGGGCTCTGGCTCTTTGCCCACCTGCCCACCACCGACGGGAAGGCCCCGCCGATCGGGGAGAGCGTCGCCGGGACAGTGGGCCGGGCCATCGAACCCGCCATCGCGCCGCTGGGTTTCGACTGGCGGATCGGCATCGGCCTCGTCACCTCGCTGGCCGCCCG
>DASWBQ010000013.1:0-1678 GCA_036390535.1 Gemmatimonadales bacterium
GGGACCCGTCCGAGTTCCAGAACGCCATCCGCACCCGTCCCGGTGCGTCCGGTGTGAGGATGACCAGGCCGTCCGCGCCGACCCCGTTCCGCCGGTCGCAGATGGCCGTGACTCGTGACGCGGGCCAGCGCTCGTGGCTGGTGTAGCGGCCGTCGAGCATGACGAAGTCGTTGCCCGACCCCGTCATCTTGTATACCACCGTCCCCCTCACAGCCGGCCCGCCAGCGCCTGGAGCCGGAGCCACCACACCATCCAGATGGCCTCGCGCATGATGCGCTTGTTCATCTTGCTCTGTCCCTCCACCCGGTCAGTGAAGACGATCGGGATCTCGCGCAGGCGAAATCCCTTCTTCCAGGCCCGGAAGCTCATCTCGATCTGGAAGGAATAGCCGTTGGAGCGCACCTGCTCCAGGTCGATCGACGCCAGCACCTTCCGCCGGAAGCACTTGAACCCACCGGTCGAGTCGCTGAGCGGAAGCCCGGTTATGACGCGGGCGTACTGGTTGGCCCCGAGCGACAGGAGCAGCCGGCTGATGGGCCAGTTGATGACGTTGACGCCGGTCCGGTAGCGCGAGCCGATGACCAGGTCCGCGTCCTGTGCGGCGTGAAGCAGATCGGTGAGGTATTTCGGATCGTGGCTGAAATCCGCGTCCATCTCGATGACGAAGTCGAAGTCGCGCTCGAGGGCCCAGCGGAACCCGGCGATATAGGCCTTGCCGAGGCCGGCCTTCCCGGGGCGATGCAGCACGTGGACCCGCGAGTCGGCCGCAGCCAGCTCGTCGGCCAGCCGGCCGGTGCCGTCCGGCGAATTGTCGTCCACCACGAGCACCTCGAGCCGCGGGTCCTGCGCCAGGATCTGGGGCACGATCTGCGGGAGGTTGACCCGCTCGTTGTAGGTCGGGATGACGACCAGCGCGCGCTCAGCCATTCGGTGCGCTCCGGGCCCGCCGTGCCGACCAGCCGAAGAGCCCCAGGACCACCAGCAGTGCCGCCAGGCTCGCGAGCTTCCCGCGGGCGTACTCGGGAGAGGCGAAGTGCAGCCGCACCTCCCGCGCCCCCGGCGGCAGCACCACGGTGATGAGGGCGTGGTCGCCGCGGTGGACCTCGGTCTCCGCGCCGTCCACCACGGCATGCCAGTCCGGATACCAGGTCTCACCCACGACCAGATAGAGCGGGCGCTCCTCCCGCCCCTCGAGCGTCACCCGCATGCGGCCCGGCTCCCACTCGGCGAGGGTGGCACGGACCGTGGCCGAGTCGCCCTCCAGCGACGCGAGCGGTGCCGGCCCGAGCGAGGAGGTGTCGGGCAGCAGCACCACCCGATTCACCGGGAACCGGGGGTCCACCACCGTCGGGACGATCTGGTTCTCGGGGAGCTTGGCGGCCCCCGGCACCACGCGCACGTAGGCCGGAGCGGCGTCCCGCTCCAGGAGGACCCCCACCGTGCCCGGAGTGGTGGGTGTCGGGCCCATCACCAGCCGGAAGCCCGGCACCTCCTGCTCCGCGGGCAGCAGCAGGAAGCGCACGGCGAGCAGGTCATGCAGGTTCGGGCTGCCGGCATTGCGCCATTCGTTCTTCCCGCCCATCAGCTCGTCGTAGAACCGTACCTCGTTGCCGTGGTACCCCAGCATCGTCTGGACGTCGTGCGCCATGAGGTAGGAGCCCTGATACACGCCCACGTC
>DASWBQ010000014.1:0-1548 GCA_036390535.1 Gemmatimonadales bacterium
CACTCGGTCTCCTCGCAGACCGACGGGCCGCGGAGGTGCATCGGCACCGCGGTGTCCATCGAGTTGGCGACGCCGACGTTGGGGTGCTCGAGCAGCCAGAGCACCAGCGAGCGGGTCTCGGGCTCCGACAGCGGGTACGCGCCGGCGCCGAACTGGGTCCAGCCGCGGCCGGTGGCGTCGCGGCCCGAGTCGGGGCGCCAGTTCTCGGGGTAGTTCCGGTGGAGGTCGAGCCCGCCGATGCCGTCCTCGTTGTACCGCCCGTCGAGGTCGTTGTCGATGCCTTCGTTCCACGTCTTGTAGTCGCCCTTCCCCTCGCCGACGCGCTGCAGCACCCGGCCAGTGGGGTCCTTGGGGTGGAGGATGAAGTCGCCCTTCCCCATCTCCACCTTCTGCCGCATCTGGCGGACGAAGCCGTCGCCGTCGAGGTCCTCGCCCGGGTCCTCGTCGAGCAGGCCGTCGCCGTCGTTGTCGATCGGCCGGACGCTGCTGCGGTTGGCCTGGGCGGTGAGCCGGTACATGTCCGAGCCGTCGGGGTTGTTGAGCGGCCGGATGTACACGGCCTTCTCGTCGAGCAGCCGGGTGACGTCGGCGTCCTTGCCGTAGCGGTCGAGCAGGTACCACATCAGGTAGAAGGCCGACTCGGTGCCGCTGATCTCGCCCGAGTGCCGGCCGGCGTCGAACATCGCGCCCGGCTTGTCGGTGTGCTTGCCGGTCTTCTTGTTGCTGAGCGTCATCTGCCAGAGGGTCCGGCCCCCGAAGCTTCGGCCCACCTCGTAGAGGTCCACCAGGTCGGGGTACTGCTCCGCCCACTTCTTCATCCACATCTCGATCTCGGCGGAGGTGTGGTAGTGCCTGAAGTCGATCTGCCCGGGGACCAGCGGCTTGGTCTCGGCGTAGTTGGTGAGCGGGAAGGCGCTGGGGCCGTGCCGGAGGCCGGGGACAACGTGGACCTTCCGGGTCGTGTCGCGGGGCGGCTGGGCGGAGCCCACCGTGGTCGCCAGGGCGAGCAGAAGGAGGGTGAGTCGCATACGCATGCCGGTTAAGGGGATGGCGGAAGATACGCATGGGCGGCCGGACATGGCCTCCCTACATGTCCGCCCTACGGTGGGGGGCGCGGGCCTTGCGGCCCGCCCCCGAATCCTTGTCTCGGATTCTTGATCCGCTCCGGCACCTGACGCCACTGCTCCGGCGTCAGCACCGCCTCCACCGCCTTCAGGTCCGCTTGCAGCCCCGCCTGGCCCCGCTCCAGCCACGGCCGGATGGTGCTGAACAGCCGCGCCGGGTCGGGATTGCTCCCCGCCTTCCCGATCTCCACCTGCACCGTGTCCGCCAGCCGCTTGTTCCTGGCATCGCTGCTGTCCGCCACCGCCTGCAGCACCACCGCCTGGCTGTCGGTGATGTTCAACCCCAGCCGCAACTCCAGCACCTGCTTCGCCGGGTTGGGGATCAGCGTCGCGAACCGCGAGAAGAAGTTCGCGCCACCACCCGCCCCAGGCGCCCCGCCCGCCCCCGCCCGCCCCGCCCCGCGCACCGCCTGGATCATCTCCC
>DASWBQ010000015.1:0-5969 GCA_036390535.1 Gemmatimonadales bacterium
GTCTATTATTCCCGCCGCATGAAAGGCTCTCCGGCGCTCGGGAGGGCCCGCCTCGATCTCCTCGACCCGCACGAAATCGCCCGGCTGGGCGGCATCGAGCTGGTCACCCGGGGGATCGTCGAGGGGTTCCTCTCCGGCCTGCACCGCTCCCCGCGGCGCGGCTTTTCGGTCGAATTCGCTGAACACCGCGCCTACCAGCTCGGTGATGAGCCGAGGTACGTCGACTGGAAGCTCCTCGCTCGGACCGACCGGCTCTACGTCAAGCAGTACGAGGAGGAGACCAACCTCCGGGCGATGCTGGTGCTTGACATCAGCCGCTCGATGGCCTGGACCGGCGCGCCCGGCGCCCGGCTCACCAAGCTCGACTACGCCCGGTTCCTGGCGGCGGCGCTCGCCCTGGTCCTCCTGCGCCAGCGGGACGCCACCGGGCTGGTCACCTTCGACGATGAGGTCCGGGCCGTCCTGCCGCCGCGGGCCCGGCTCACCCACTGGTACCAGATCCTGGGCCTCCTCGCCGAGGTGCGGCCGGGGCAGGGCACCGCAGCCGAGCCGGCCCTCCGAAGGGTGGTCGACCAGCTCCGCCGGCGCGGCCTCGTCATCTTCGTGTCCGATCTCCTGCTCGAGCGGGACCTCGCCCTCACTGCCCTCCGGTTCCTCCAGCACCGGGGGCACCAGGTCCTGGTCCTCCACCTGATGGACCCCGCCGAGCAGCATCTCGAGGGCGCCGCCGAGGCGCGGTATCGCGATCCCGAGACGGGGCAGGCCGTCGTGGTCCGGCCGCAGGACTGGGCCGGTGCCTATGACCGGACCGTGCAGGACGCCATCGCCGGGTGGCGCCAGGTGCTCCGGCAGCACGGCATCGGCTACGAAGTGATCACCACCGACCAGCCCTTCGGCACCGCCCTGAAGCAGGCCCTGGTCCGCTCCGCGGCGGTGACATGATCACCTTCGCCGCGCCCTGGGCGCTGCTGGGGCTCCTCGCTGCGGCGGTGCCCATCCTGATTCACCTCCTCGCCCGGCGCGAGCCCCCGGTCGTGGACTTTCCCGCGGTCCGCTACCTCAGCGACACCGCCAGGATCCACCAGCGCCGGCTTGCGCTCCGAAACTGGCTGCTGCTCCTCGTCCGCACCCTCCTGGTCGTCGTGCTGGTGCTCGCGGCGGCGGGGCCCACCTGGCCGCGTGCCGGCGCCGGCGGGCACGCCCCCTCGGCGCTGGCGCTGGTCCTGGACAACTCCCTGAGCGCCGGCGCCACCGGGGGTGGCACGTTGATGATGGAACGGCTCCGGGCCGTGGCGCTCGGGGTCCTCGACCGCGCCGGCCCGGCCGATGCGCTCTGGCTCGTCACTGCCGAGGGCGGTGCCCGCCGCGGCGATCGCGCTGCGCTCCGGGCCGCCGTCGACAGCGTGGCCGTCAGCCCCCGCCACCTCGACCTCGGCCACGCGATCACCCTCGCAACCGGGATCCTGGCCAACCAGGACCTCCCCGGTGAAATCCTGCTGCTGACCGACCTGCAGGCTACGGCGCTGTCAGGGACATCCGGCCGCCCGTCGGCCCGTCGGCCCGTCCGCCCGTCATCGATCACCATCGCCCGGCCCACCGATCCCGCGCCCCGGAACGCCGGCGTGGCCCGGGTGGAACTGGGCGTCCTTCCCTGGACGGCGGGCGCCGGCCGCGTGACTGTCCACCTCGCCTCGTCCGACACCGCCGGAATCCCGCTGGCCGTAACCACCGGCACCCGGCCTCCCCGGCAGGCGCTGGCGGCCCTGGAGCGGCCGGCAACCACCGCGGTCACCGGCCTGCTCGCGGGCTGGGTTCCCGTGATGATCGAGCTGGCGCCTGATGAGCTGCCGCTGGACGATCGCCACCTCACGGCAGTGCGGGTCGCGTCGCCTGCCCGGGTGCGTTGGGAGGGCGCCGGCCGCTTCCTCGCCACTGCGGCCGAGGTGCTGCGCGAGGGCGGGCGGGTCCAGCCGGGCACCGACATCACCGTCGGCGCCCTCGGGGCGGGCGCCTCGGTCGTGCTGCCGCCCGACGATGCGGCGCTCGTCGGAGCGGTGAATCGTGACCTCCAGGCCCGCGGCATTCCCTGGCGCTTCGGCCCCCGGGAGGCAGGGCAGGTGACTACCGACAGCGGCGCGATGGTGGGCCGCCAGCGGGTTTCGCTGCGGCACCGGCTCGAGCCGGCGGCCTCGGGCACGACGGGGATTCTGGCAACGGCCGGCGGTGCCCCCTGGCTGGTGCGCAGCGGCAACGTGGTCCTGCTCGCGAGCCGCCTCGACACCGCCTGGACCGACCTTCCGCTCGCGGCCGGTTTCCTCCCGTTTCTCGATGCCCTCCTGAACGTGGTGGTGCCGGGCGAACTCGCCGTCATCAATGCGGCCCCGGGGGACCCGGTCACCCTCCCGGACCGGGCGGAGGTGATCGCTTCGGCGGACGGGGAACTTCGGGTCGAGGGCGGCGCCGTCTGGCGGCCCGGGCGAGTGGGCCTCCACTTCGTGCGCGCGGGCCGCGACACCATCGGCCTGGTTGCGGTGAACTCTGATCCGCGTGAGTCCCGGCTGCGGCGAGCCGACGATGGCGACGTGCGGGCCCTCTGGTCCGAAGTCCGGATCGTCGATCTCGAGGACGCCCCGGCCGCGGCCTTTTCCGCCGGCGCGCGCGGTGATCTCCGGCTGCCCTTGCTGATGCTGGCCCTGGGCCTCGGAGTGGTGGAAGCGACCCTGGCCGGCTGGCGGCGGAAGGCACCATGAGCCTGAACCTGATCCTCGAGGCCTTCGGCGAGTCGCTGGTGGCGCGCCAGCTCGCGGCCGATCTGCCTCGGCGCGGCGCCGTGCGCCGCCTGGCGGGGCTGGCCGGCTCGAGCCCGGCGGTGCTGGTCACCTGGCTGGCAGAGCAATTCCCCCACCGGTTGCTGGTGGTGGTGGCCCCCACACCCGCGGAGGCCGACCGGTGGTACTCGGATCTTGAGGCGTTGGTCGGCGGCCTGCCTGTCCGCCCGTCTGCCCGTCCGCCCGTCAGTCTGTATCCACAACGCGAGGCCCTCGGCGAGGAAGAGCCCCACTTCGAGATCGCTGGCGAGCGCACCGAGACCATCGAAGCCCTGCTCCGGGGCGAACTGCGCATCCTGGTCACCACGGCCCGCGCCACCGCCGAGCGGACCCGGGTGCCGGCCGCGCTGCAGCAGTACCGGCTCGAACTGGTGCCGGGCGCGTCGCGGCCGCTGCGGGAGGTCGTGGCCGAACTGGAGAGGATGGGATATCGGCGGGTACCCGTGGTCGGCGAGGTGGCGGAGTTCTCGGTGCGGGGCGGCATCGTGGACCTCTACGGCTTCGGCATGCCCGTGCCGGCCCGGCTCGAGTGGTGGGGCGACGAGGTCGAGACCATCCGGAGCTTCGATCTCACCTCGCAGCGGAGCGGGGACGCCCTCGACGGCGTCACGATCCTCCCGATCAAGCCGCCTCCGCAGGACGAACGGCCCGTCCGCCCGTCTTCCCGTCCGCCCGTCTCTGCGCCCGAGCGCCAGACCCTTCTGGATCTTCTCCCCGGCGACGCCCTCCTCCTCCAGGAGGTGCCCCATGCCGACCAGGAGGAGGTCCAGCGCGCCTGGCGGGAGGCCGAGCATCACCTCGAGGTGGCGCGGCGGATGGGCGAGGATGTCCCCCGGCGCGAGGACATCTTCCAGTCGCCGGACCAGTGGGCCACGGTCCTGGCCGCCTTCCCGCGGCTGACCCTCCGGGAGGAAACTGCCGAGCTCAACTTCGGCTTCTTCCCGCCGGAGCGGGTCGACCGCGACATGAAGCGGCTGCGCGCCGCGCTGGCCGGCCCGGTGCCCACGCTGGTCCTCTGCGACAACGAGGGTCAGGTCGAGCGCCTGGGAGAATTGCTCGACGAACCGTCCGTCCGCCCGTCCGCCCGTCCGCCCGTCCTCACCGTCGGTTCCCTCGATGGCGGCTTCGTGATGCCGTCGCTCCGGGTGCTCACCGACCACGAGATCTTCCGCCGCGCCCGGCGGCTCCGGCGGGCCCGGCGCTACCGGCAGGCCGCGCCGACCATCGCCACCGGCGAGCTGGCCCGGGGAGACTACGTGGTCCACCTCGACCACGGGATCGGGATCTACCGCGGCATTGCCGCCATCTCGTTCGGCGGGGGGGCCCTCGAGGCGGCGGTGGTGGAATACGAGGGGGGCGACAAGCTCAATGTGCCCCTCTACGGCCTCGACCAGCTGGAACGGTACCGCGCCGCCGGCGACGACGGCGATCGCCCGCCTCCGCGGCTGCACCGGCTCGGCGGCAGCAGCTGGAAGAAGGTCCGGGACCGGACCCGGCAGGCGATCCGCGAGCTGGCCGGCGAGCTCCTCGACCTGTACGCCCGGCGGCGCGTCGCGGCGGGCTACGGCTTTCCGCCGGATACCCGCTGGCAGCGAGAACTCGAGTCCAGCTTCCTCTACGAGGACACGCCCGATCAGCGGAAGGCCACCGAGGAAGTGAAGCGCGACATGGAGCGGCCGGTTCCGATGGACCGCCTCCTGGTCGGCGATGTCGGCTACGGCAAGACCGAGATCGCGGTCCGCGCCGCCTTCAAGGCGGTGCAGGGAGGCAAGCAGGTCGCGGTGCTGGTGCCCACCACCATCCTCGCCGAGCAGCATGGCCGCACCTTTGCCGAGCGGCTGGCCGACTTTCCGGTGAAGGTCGAGGTGCTGTCGCGATTCCGCACCGGCCGCGAGCAGAAGGAGGCGCTGGCCCGGCTGGCGGCCGGCCAGACCGACGTCGTCATCGGGACCCACCGGCTCCTCTCGAAGGACGTCGCCTTCAAGGACCTCGGTCTCCTGATCGTCGACGAGGAACACCGCTTCGGGGTCAGGCACAAGGAGCGGCTCAAGGAGCTCCGCCTCGCGGTGGATGTCCTGACCCTCACCGCCACCCCGATCCCGCGCACCCTGCACATGTCGCTGGCGGGCCTCCGCGACCTCACCATTCTCGAGACCGCCCCGCGGGACCGTTCCCCGATCCTGACCTTCGTCGAGCCGTGGGACGACGCCCTCCTCGAGGAGGCGATCGCCCGCGAGCTCGACCGCGGCGGCCAGGTCTTCGTGGTCCACAACCGGATCGAGACCATCGAGAGCGTCGCCCTGCGGGTCCGGCGCCTCGCTCCCCGGGCCCGGATCGAGGTCGCCCACGGGCAGCTCGCCGGGGAGGCCCTCGAGGCCGTCATGGAGCGGTTCGTCCGGGGCGAGGTGGACATCCTGGTCTCGACCATGATCGTCGAGTCGGGCCTCGACGTCCCCAATGCCAATACCATGGTGGTCCACGACGCCCACCGGTTCGGGCTGGCCCAGCTCTACCAGCTCCGGGGCCGGGTGGGCCGGTCGGACTGGCGCGCCTACGCCTATTTCATGGTCCCGCCCCGCACCGTGCTCACCCCCGTGGCCCGGAAACGCCTCAAGGCCCTCCAGGAGTTCAGCGAGCTGGGCTCGGGCTTCCGGATCGCCGCCATGGACCTGGAGATCCGGGGCGCCGGGAACCTCCTGGGCGCGGAGCAGCACGGGCACATCGCCGCGGTGGGCTTCGACACCTACTGCAGCCTGCTGGAGCGGACCGTCCAGGAGCTGAAAGGGGAGCCGGTGGTCCCGGAGATCAGGACTTCCATCAATCTCCGGATCGACATCCGGATCCCGGAGGAGTACATCCCCGACTTCAACCAGCGCCTCTCCCTCTACAAATGGATCTCCTCCGCCCAGGACCGGGACGAGCTGGATCGCATCCGGGGCGAGATGAGGGACCGTTACGGAAAGATCCCCCGCCAGGGGGAGAACCTCTTCACCATGGCGGAGCTGAGACTCCTGGCCGAGAAGCTTCGGGTCGCCTCGGCGGACTACGCCGGCGACAGGATCTCGGTCCGGTTCTCCCCGGACGCCTCCCTCGCACCCCACCGCCTCATCGAGGTTGTCTCCAGGTCCCGGGGCGCCGTTC
>DASWBQ010000016.1:0-2574 GCA_036390535.1 Gemmatimonadales bacterium
TCAGGTGCCCCGTCAGTTCCCGGCTCAGTTCGTCGTAGACCGTATAGGCCCCCGCCGTCGGTCGCGCGTCACCCGTTGCCACGCTCCGGCCCAGCGCCGCGAGCCGGTTGTTGAGCCGGATCGGGAAGTTGAGCGGGTCCTGGCCGCTCCGGTTTCGCGTCTGGTAGAGTGCCTCCTCGATCTCCTGCAGGGTGGGGAGCAGGCGCTCCACCGCCGCCGTGAGGCCCGGGTCGCTCGCCTTCGACAGCCGGTCCGTAATGCCGGCCCGGACCTCGCGGATCCGGATCACCGCCTCGTTGGCCTCCGTCACCCGGTCGCGGATCTGCATCCCCAATTGCCACTGCCGCTGAAGGTCCGCCTCGGTGGCCGTCATCCGCGGGTCCCGCCGCCACTGGAACGCCTGCGTCTGAGACACGCCGTTCGCCGAAAGCCGCACCCGGTAGGTCCCGGGCGGCGCCAACGGCCCCAGTTCGGGAGACGCGCTCCAGATGATCATGCAGTCGAAGGTGGTGGACCCGGGGTACCGGCCGTCCCAGACGAACCGGTTGAGCCCGGCCGTGATCGGCGGCGCCGGCGGGACGTACCGGCGCGCCACGCAGGTGTCGGCTTCCGCCTGCCCCGCCCGGATCAGCGAGTCGCGGCTCGCCTGAGCCTTCTTCTCGGCCTCCCGGGCCGACTCCTGTGTCTTCGAGTTCACGAAGGCCTGGACGACGTTTCCCGTCCCATCGAGGACTTCGATCAGGACGGAGTCGGTGTCCTGCGCGAGGAAGTACTGGAAGGTGGGACGGTAGGCGTTGCGGATGCCGTCCCTGGGCTTGAGCAGCTGCGCCGGCCCCCTGGCGGTCTCGGCAGTCGCCTGGCGGAGCGGCTCGATGTCGGGCAGGACCCACATCGAGCGCCCGTGCGTCGCAATCACCAGGTCGCGCTCGGTGACCTGCAGGTCGGGCACCTGCACGTCGGGCAGGTTGAGCCCCAGGTACCGCCACTGCGCCCCGTTGTCGAAAGAGACGTAGGGACCGTGTTCGGTACCCGCGTAGAGCAGCCCGGCCCGCTTCGGGTCCTCGCGCACCGCGTGGACGTAGGCGTCGGCGCGAATGCCCGTCACGATCTTCGTCCAGGTCCTGCCAAAGTCGTCGGTGCGCCAGACGTAGGGGGCCCGGTCGTCGAGCTGGTAGCGTTTCGCCGACAGGTAGGCCGTCCCGGGCCGGTGCGGCGAGGCGTCGATCAGCGAGATTCGGCTGAACGGCGGCAGATCGGGCGGGGTGATCTTCGTCCAGGTCTTCCCGCCGTTCCGGGTGATGTGCGCGACGCCGTCGTCCGAGCCTGTCCAGATCGTCATCGAGTCGAACTTGCTCGGCGCCACCGTGAAGATCGTGGCGTAGATCTCCGGCCCGTTCATGTCCTTGGTGATCGGCCCGCCGGTCGGCCCGGTGGTGGCCGGGTCGTTTCGGGTGAGGTCCGGTGAGATGCGCGCCCAGCTCTGGCCCTGGTTGGTGGTCTTCCAGAGATGCTGGCTGGAGGTGTAGATGACCTTGGGGTTGAGCGGCGAGAAGACGATCGGGAAGGTCCACTGCCACCGCTCGGGGAGGGCGCTCGCCGGCTCGCCCGAGAAGAACCGGGGGGATACCTGCACGTCGCGAATCTCGCCGGTGCGGCGGTTGTACCGGGTCAGCAGGGCCCCCTGGCTGCCGGCGTAGAAGATGTCGGGATTCACCGGATCCGGCGCGATATAGCCGCTCTCCCCGCCCCCGACGTCATAGTAGTAGTCGCCGGGCCGGTACCACGGCCAGTTGTCGGTGGCGCCGCCACGGGGGAACGGCACGTGGAGGTGCTCCCACCCACTGCTCGGCAGGCAGAACGTGGTGTTGTCCTGCTGGGCGCCACAGACGTGGTAGGGGACGTCCTTCGTCACCTCGACCCGGTAGGCCTGCGCGGTCGGGAAGAACTGGTCGGTCCAGCTCTTCCCCCCGTTGACCGAGACGTTGCCGCCCCCGTCGTTCGCGTTGGCCATCCGGTCGGGGTTGGCGGGGTCGATCCAGAGATCGTGGTTGTCGCCGTGCGGATCGGCCACCACCGTGGGAAAGGTGCGGCCGCCGTCGTCGGACCGGTACATGCTGGTGTTCAGGACGTAGACGCGGTCCGCGTTCTTCGGGTCGGCGACCAGCCGGGTGTAGTAGAAGGCCCGTTGCCGGAGCTTCCGCTCGCCGTTCATGAACCGCCAGGTGGCTCCGCCGTCATCGCTCCGGAACACCCCGCCGTCTTCCGCCTCGACGATGGCGTAGACCCGGTTCGGATCGGCCGGCGAGGCGCTGACGCCGATCTTGCCGATCACGCCCTGGGGCAGGCCGGGGTTCCGGGTCAGCTCGGTCCAGGTGTCGCCGCCGTCGGTCGACTTGAAGAGCCCGGAGCCGGGCCCGCCCGACCACAGCTTCCACGGCGTGCGATAGACCTGCCACAGCGTGGCGTACAGCACCATCGGGTTGGTGCGGTCGATCACCAGGTCGGCCGCGCCGGTGGAATCGTTCCGGAACAGTACCCGCGTCCAGGTCACCCCGCCGTCCTTGGAGCGGAACA
>DASWBQ010000017.1:0-6657 GCA_036390535.1 Gemmatimonadales bacterium
CCAGGCGCCGGTTGCGGCGACCGAGAAGAGGTAGAAGGCGCACCAGATCCCCTGCTCGGCGGTGAAGTTGGGATGACGGACATGGCCGAAGAGGCCGCTGCGCAGGAAGCCCGCGGCATAGTCACCCTCGAGCGGGCCGCCCGCCCTGTGGCGTCGGTGCTTTTCCGTCTGGAAGCGGTACTGCTGGTTGTCGGCGATGGTCTCGAGCAGCAGGCATCCGAGAAGGAGACCGGTCGCAACCCAGTCCAGCCAGTTGAGCGCAGTGCCACGGGCACCCCAGGCGGCCACGGCAGGAGTGATCAGGAGGAGCAGCAGCAGGTTCTGGTAGAGGGAGATGAACCCGAGGTTGAACAGCCGCCAGCGGCCCGGGCTCGCCAGACTGGGCCGCTTCCTCAGCTCGGCCCACCGGTGGTCCTCCTGGCCGGTCCAGGGCGGCCACCCGTAACCGCCGCGCCGCCAGAAGTTGAAGGTCAGGCGAAGCCCCCACGCCGTCACCAGCATGGCCATCAGGACCAGGCGGCCGTCCCAGCCTCCCCGCATGGCGAACAGCCAGGCGTAGCCAATCGGCATCAGGCTCCAGAGCCGGTCGACCTGGCTGAAGTTCCGGGTGAGTTCGCTCGCCACGAACGTCACGGCGGCAACGCCGAACATGAGGCACGTGGCCTCGAGGAGGAGGGCCTGCTGGGCGGCGTCGGGCAGCACCTGTTGCTCCATTCCGGACAGAGGGATGAATACCGCCACCACCGGCGGGGCGACAGGCGGGGGCGGCCCTAGCCGCCGGCACACGCCGGGGCGATCTTTCCAAACCTTGCCCACATTCGAACAGCGGCTCGCGACGGGACTCGAAGGCCGGTACACCCTGGAGCGGGAACTCGGCCAGGGCGGCATGGCCATCGTGTACCTGGCCCGCGACCTCCGCCACGACCGCCTGGTCGCCCTGAAGGTCCTCCGCCCCGAGATCTCGGCCGAGATCGGCGCCGAGCGGTTCCTCCGCGAGATCAAGATGGCGGCGGGCCTCACCCATCCCCACATCCTCCCGGTCCACGACTCGGGTGAGGCGGACGGCCTGCTGTTCTACGTAATGCCGCGGATGGAAGGCCGTTCGCTCCGCGACCGGCTCGACCGGGAGCGCCAGCTCCCGCTCGACGAGGCGCTCCGGATCACCAGGGAGGTCGCGTCGGCCCTCGACTACGCCCACCGCCATCAGGTCGTGCACCGCGACGTCAAGCCGGAGAACATCCTCCTCCACGAGGGGTCGGCGCTGGTGGCCGACTTCGGCATCGGCAAGGCACTGAGCGCGGGTGCCTCGCTCACCCAGACGGGCATGGCGGTGGGCACCCCGGCCTACATGAGCCCGGAGCAGGCCACGGGTGAGACCTCCCTGGACGGCCGGAGCGACCTGTACAGCCTCGGTTGCGTGCTGTACGAGATGCTCGCGGGGGAACCGCCCTTCACCGGACCGAACGCCCAGGCGGTGCTCGCCAAGCGATTCGTCGCGCCGATCCCGACCATCCGGGCCACCCGCGACGTGCCCGACGCGGTGGACGCCGCGGTCACCAGGGCGCTGGCGCGCACCCCGGTCGACCGCTTCCCCACCGCTGCCCAGTTCGCCGAGGCCCTCCACCAGATCTCCCTGGACCCGACTCCGGCCGCCCGCCGCACGCCGCCGGAGCCCCAGAAGGCCGCCCCCGCCCCGAAGTCCATCGCCGTCCTCCCGCTCACCAACCGGAGCGCCGACCCGGAGAACGAGTACTTCAGCGACGGGATGACGGAGGAGATCATCAACGTCCTCGGCAAGGTCCCGGGCATCCAGGTGGCTTCCTGCACCTCGAGCTTCGCGTTCAAGGGCAAGGAGGTCGACGTTCGGCAGGTGGGTGAGAAGCTGGGCGTCGGTACGGTGCTCGAGGGCGGGGTGCGGAAAGTCGGCAACCGGATCCGGATCACCGCCCAGCTCACCGACGTGCAGAGCGGCTACACCCTCTGGACCGAGACCTATGACCGGCAGCTGGAGGACGTCTTCGCGATCCAGGACGAGATCTCGCGCGCGATCGTGGACGCGCTCAAGCTCAAGCTGGTGGGAGTGGATCAGTCCCTGGTGGTGCCCACCACCAGCCTCGAGGCCTACACCCTCTACCTGCGGGGCCGGTTCCTCTGCAACAAGTTCACCGACCCCGACCTCCGCAAGGCGATCGAGACCTTCGAGGCGGCGCTGGTCCAGGACCCCGGGTACGCCCGGGCGCAGGCCGGCATCGCCGACAGCTGGTCGCGCCTGGCGGACGACTGGGTCGCTCCGTCCGAGGCATATCCCAAGGCCAAGGCCGCCGCACTCCGGGCGCTCGAGCTGGACTCCACCCTGCCCGAGGCCCTCACGTCGCTCGGCCGGGTCCACTGCTGGTATGAGTGGGATTTCACCCGGGCCGAAGCGGACCTCCGCCGGTCGGTGCAACTCAACCCCAGTTCCGCGGACACCCATTTCGTCCTCGGCACCACCCTGCCGGCGCTGGGCCGACTGCCCGAAGCGATCGAAGCCATGCGCCAGGCGCTCGTCTTCGATCCCCTCTCTTCCATCTACGGCCGGTATCTCGGGCGGCTGCTCTTGTATGCCGGGGAGTACCAGGCCGCGATCCGCCAGGGGCACAACACCCTGGAACTCCACCCCGGCTATTCCCAGGCATACCTGAACATCGGCTCGGCGCACCTCGGCGCGGGGGAACCCGACAAGGCGCTCGAGTGGTTCCAGCGCGGCCAGTCGCTCGACTCGGCGGTGCGCTCGTACGACGTGTTCATCGTGCGGGCGCTGGCCGCTCTGGGCGAGCGGGACGAGGCGGTCGAGATCCTCCGCCGGCTGGAGGACCAGGCCGGGGGCCAGTATATCAGGGCCGAGAGCCTGGCCATGGGACACGCGGCGGTCGGCGAGATGGACCGAGCGTTCGCGGCCCTGGAGGAGGCCTTCGAGGCCCGCTCGGCCGGGCTGATCTTCCTTCACGTCGACCCGGGGTATCAGCCCCTCCGGACGGATGCCCGGTTTGCAGACCTGGTGCGAAGAGTGGGACTGAAGTAGCGGAGGGAAGGACCGGAGCGCGAGGGAACGCGCCCAGGAGGGGCGACGAACAGGCCGCGGCTTTCGCCGCGGCCTTTGAGTTGCCCCTCCTGGGCTCGAACCAGGACTCTTCTGATCCAGAGTCAGACGTGTTGCCAGTTACACCAAGGGGCAGTGATTCCCGATTGTCATGGAGCTGAGGGGGATCGAACCCCTGACCTCTGCAGTGCGATTGCAGCGCTCTCCCAGCTGAGCTACAGCCCCGACAGGCCGCCAAAGTTAGCGACCGCCCCCCCTCGGGTCAACCGGGAAAGACCCCGGTTGGAGACACGGCGCCTCGCGCTAACGACATGTCGGACAATGCCTTGCGAGGCGCAGGGACATCGGGCCGCTGATTTGCTTCGCCGCTGCGCGGCTCGCGATGACACCTGCCGCCCTGCCGCCCTGCCGCCCGGCCGCCCTGCCGCCCTGCCGCCCTGCCGCCCTGCTACAGCAACACCGCCGCGACGCCGCCGACCAGCACCGCCGCCGTGGCCATCAAGATGCGGACCTTGAGGGCGGCCGCCGCCAGCGTCGCCACCATCCCGGCCTTGACCAGCGTGTTGGTCAGCGCGGCTATCCCGATCGCGTTCGCGGCGAGCGCGGCGTCGCCCCCGTCCCGCGCGAAGGAGGCCATCGACAGGGTGATCGCGTCCACGTCGGTCAGCCCCGCCAGCCCCGCGACCAGGTACAGCCCCTGCCCCGGCATCTTCTGCTTCACCAGCTCCACCACCACCAGCACCACCGCGAAGAAGAGCGCGAACTTGATCGCCGCGGTGAGGCTGAAGGGGTTCCTCAGCGGCACCTCGCCATCGGCCATGGCGCGCCGGGAGTCGGCGGCGCCGCGCCAGAGGTAGAACCCGCCGGCGAGACCCGCCAGCACGGCCATCGCCGCCATCGGCCGCATCAGGGGGCCGAGGAGGGCGCGGTGGACGACCGCCACCTCGACCACCACCCGGGCGAACATCACCACCCAGGCGAGGAGAATCCCGGCCGCGAGCGCGTCGAAGGCGTGCGATCCCGGGCCACGCGCGGCGTGGTGCCCCTTTTCCTCCTGGCTCCGCCGGCTGAAGCTGAGGGTCACCGCCGTACTCGACACCAGTCCCCCGAAGATGCCGGTGATCGCCGTGCCGCGAGCCTGGCCCAGGACGCGGACGGCCACGTAGCCGACGAACCCCAGCGCGGAGATGAGGATCACCAGCAGCCAGAGGTTGTAGGGGTTGAGTGCCCCGAGCGGGTCGACCGGCTCGTTCGGCAGCAGCGGCAGGACGATGAAGCTGGCGATCAGGAGCTTGAGGGTGGCGTAGATGTCCTCCCGCCCGATCTTCCCGACGAAGCCGTGGAGCGGCTCCTTGAACGCCAGCGTCGCCGCGGTGACGATGCCAAGGCCGACCGCCAACCCCGGGTAGCCGAACATCACGGTGCCACCCAGCAGGAACACCACCAGGGCGCCGATCTCGCTGGTGAGCCCCGGGGAGGCCACCCCCGCCTTCACGGTGAGGACATACCCGGCCAGCACCAGCGCTGAGATGATCAGCAGGCTGGCGGCGAAGATCCAGGGCGACTCGAGCTGGACCGAGAGCCAGCCGGCCACCGCGCCCGACATGGCGACCAGGATGAAGGTCCGGATGCCGCCCAGGCCGACGTCACCCTCCAGACCCTTCTTCTTCTCGCGCTCGATCCCGACCAGCGCGCCGATGAACAGGGCGATCAGGAAGTCGTAGAGGGTTCCGGGGGTGAGGGTGTCCATGGTCAGGGCGCCCGGGTGGCCACTTCCGCCGGAACGTCCACCGCCGCCCGGTCCACGCTCATCCGCCGGATCCGCGCCTGCCGGATCATGGTGGAGAACGCCTGCACCATTGCCGGGTCGAGCCAGCGGCCCGACTGCTCCTCCACGATCCGCAGGGCCGCGTCGGGGCTGAAGGCGTCCCGGTAGGGCCGGCGGGCGCAGAGCGCGTCGTAGACGTCGACCACGTGCACCAGGCGGCTGGCCAGGTGACAGTCGCGCTGGTAGACGAGGGACGGATAGCCGGTACCGTCGAGGTTGATGTGGTGCTCGTAGGCCACCACCGCGGCGAGTTCCATATTGCGATGGCGCTGCAGGATGATCCGCGCCCCTTCCACCGGGTGCCGGTTCATCTCCGCCCGCTCCTCGGGCGTGTACTTCCCCGGCTTGACGAGGATCTCCTGGGACACCCGTACCTTGCCGATGTCGTGCAGCAACCCGGCCACCCCGAGCAGCCGGACTTCCCGCGGGGCGTAACCGAGGTACTCCGCCAGCCCCATGGTCAGGACCGACACGTTGGACGAGTGGGTGGTGGTGTACTGGTCGAACTGCTTGAGCTCGAGCAGCGGCAGCACGACCTGGCCTTCCTGGTGCATGGTCAGCGCCAGGGACCGGACGATCGTCTCGGTCTCCGCCGACGGCAGCGCGTCGGTGCGGGACACCTCTTCGTGCAGCCAGGCGATCCCTTCGAGTTCCTCGTCGAGCGTGAACGGCACCGAAGTGGTCACCACCTGGGTGGCGAGGGAGTCCAGCGACTCGCCGGCCAGGGTGATGCGCCCGTACCGGATCCCGCTCGGGACGAGCCGTGCCATCTGCGCACCCTGGCCGTGGTCGCCCCGGACAGTGGCGTAGACCTGCTCCACCCACGCCTGGTAGTCGTCCCAGGCAACCGGGGCGACGAACTCGACCCGCTCCATTCCGATCGTGAAGAACCGGGCCGCCCACTCCCACCCCTTGAATTCCCGCAGCACCAGGCTGCCATGAACAACGTCGCCGTCGAGGAACGAGAAGCGGATTTCGGGCTCGGTTTCGAGGCACCGCAGCAGCTGCTCGTAACTCGCCCGGATCGACCGTTCGACCACCGGGTGGCCCTCGGCGTAGAGCCCCAGGGCGGAGAGGGCCTGCCCCAGCGAGGTCAGGAACGGCGCCACGCTGGTCATGCGCCGGCCCCTTCTCGCGCCGCCGCCCGGACCTCGGCGTCCCGGCTGGCACGGGCCAGCTTGAGCGCCGCCTGCGCCCCCGGATGGCGGTCGTAGCTGGCCGCGAGCACTGCCAGGGCGGCGAGCAGGTCACTCGACTTCTCCCGGAGCCGGCGGCGGCGAAACCAGCCGAAACCGCCCTCGATCATCACCTGCTCCAGCAGCCAGTCCCGCAGCACCGGGCCGGGCCGCTTCCCCAGCAACCGGATCGCGGCGGCCCGGAGGTCCGGGTCACGGTACAGTCCCCGAAGATGGTCGACCAGCTTCGCCGGCAGTTCCGGAGGGCAGTGCTCCGCCGCCGCCGCCAGGGCCAGCCGCGCGATCGACGCATCGGGATCCGCGGCGGCCCGCACCACGGCCGGCCCGCGCGCTTCCGGCACACCGAACATCAGCTTGTAGGCCTCGCGCCGGACCCTGGGATCGTCGTGGCGGGTGAAGGGTTCGGGATCGAAGCCGGGAGGCTGGCCGAGGGTGCCGAGCAGGGCGAGGAGGTTCCGCTGGACGTACCACGGCTTGTCCGGAAGCCGCGTCACCACCCGAGGCGCGATGGCCGACCCGAAGCGCGCCAGCCTGGCGAGCAGCCAGCGGCGCCG
>DASWBQ010000018.1:0-4459 GCA_036390535.1 Gemmatimonadales bacterium
AAGGTGAAGAAGCCGACCCGGTTGTTCCGGGAGGAGACCCCCTTCACGATTACCCTGATCTCCGACTTCAAGCGGACCTTCAAGGACCGGGACACCACCAAGCAGGACTGGGTGCCCGGCACGCTCCATTGGAAACTGGAGGCCGATTCCGGCAGCATCCCTGTGGAGATCACCACCAGGGGGCATTTCCGGCTCAAGGCGGGGACCTGCAACTTCCCGGGGCTCCGGGTACGGTTCCCCAAGGACAAGCGACAGAACACGCTCTGGGAGGGCCAGGGCACCATCAAACTGGGCGCCCACTGCCGGAGCAACAACGAGCGCTACAACCAGATCCCGCTGCAGGAGATCCTGGTCTACCGCACCTACAACCTGCTGAGTGATTCCAGCTTCCGGGTCCGGCAGGTCCGGGCCACCTACGTGGACTCCGCCGACGCCAACAAGGCCGTCGAGGCCAATGCCTTCTTCCTCGAGGACGACGACGACCTCGCCGGCCGGATGGGGATGAAGCCGTTCGAGGGACTGGGCGCGACCTTCAGCGACGTCAACCAGGACGCCGCGGCGATCATGAGCGTCTTCATGTACATGGTCGGGAACACCGATTGGTCCCTGCCGTATCTCCATAACATCCGCGTCTTCCAGAACTTCGACCACTACGTGGCGATCCCGTACGACTTCGACTGGTCGGGCATCGTCGACGCCCCGTACGCGGTGCCCGACTATCGGCTCAACATCAAGTCGGTGCGCGACCGCGTCTGGCGCGGCCCGTGCTTCCAGATGGACCAGCTGCAGAAGGCCTTCGCCGTCTTCCAGGCGAAGAAGGACGCCATCTACAACCTCTGGCAGACCTTCCCCGGCCTCGACCCCAAGCAGCAGAAGTGGGCGATCGACTACCTCAACAGCTTCTACAAGACGATCGGCGACCCGAAGGCCGCCGACCGGGAAATGCGCCGTCCCTGCACCAACTGACGGACACCCTCCAGGACGCGCGGCCTGCCGCCCGGTCGGTGACGACCGGGCGGCCGGCGTTTCAAGCCACGAGGTGGAGGAACCAGCCGCCTCCCGGGTGGTACAGGAGAGCATGAATCTCTACGACATTCCCGTGGCGACCCTCGACGGACAGCCCGGCAGCCTCGCGCCCTGGCGGGGCCAGGTGCTCCTGATCGTGAACGTCGCCAGCCGCTGTGGGTTCACCCCCCAGTACGCCGGCCTGGAACAGCTCTACCGCCGTTTCCGCGAGCGCGGCTTCGCGGTCCTCGGCTTCCCCTGCAACCAGTTCGGGCAGCAGGAGCCGGGCAGCGAGGCGGACATCCGGGAGTTCTGCTCCCTCACCTACGACGTGACCTTCCCGCTCTTCGCGAAGGTCGACGTCAACGGACCGGACGCCCATCCGCTCTACCGGCACCTGCGCCGCGAGCGACCCGGCCTGCTCGGCACCGAGGCCATCAAATGGAACTTCACCAAGTTCCTGGTCGGCCGGGACGGCACGGTGCTCCGACGCTACGCGCCGGGCGACACCCCCGAGGCGATCGCCGGCGACATCGAGGCCGCACTGGGGTAGCGGGACTGGCGAGGGTACCGGGGCGAGGATAGTCTAGGCCTGACCACTCTCCCCGGACTCTCATGCGCACCCGACTGTTCTTCGCCGTCCTCTCTGCCGCACTCCTCCCCCCCGGCGCCAGTGCGGCGGCCCAGGCGCCTGCCGGTGAACCATTCGTGGTCGAGTATTACTACCAGGTCCGGTGGGGTCACCAGGAGGAGTTCCTGGCACTCTTCCGGAAGAACCATCTCCCGATTCTCGAGAAGGAGAGGGCGATGGGGAGGATCCTCGAGATCCGGGCCGTGACGCCGCGCTATCACGCCACCGAGGAAAGCCGGTGGGATTATCGGGTGACCATCGTATTCGCCAGCGTCACCGCCGCCTTTTCGCCCGGCCTGACCGACGCGGAACGGCGGCAGCTCTACCCCGACCAGGCGACCTTCGCGAAAGAGGAGCAGCGCCGCTTCGAGATCCTCGAGGCGCACTGGGACGTGCCGCTGACGACCTTGTCCCTTCGGCCCTGATGCGCCCCGCCGTTCTGGTGCTCCTGCTCGCCCTGAGCGCGCCGGGGCCGTCCCGGGGCCAGGACACTCCCGCCGCGGCTGGTCGCGAGCCATCCCCCCTCTTCCGCTCGGACCAGCCGCTGGCCATCACCCTGACGGCCGACTTCCGCGGAGGTGTCCTCAAGGACCGCGACACCCTGAGCCAGAAGCGCTTCCCCGCCACTCTGACGTGGCAGTCCGGTGACGGCGACAGCGGCAGCTTCCAGGTACTGCTGTCGACCCGGGGGCACTCGCGACTGTTGCCGGTCGTCTGCGATTTCACTCCCCTGCGGGTGCATTTCCCCGACTCGCTCCCCCGCCCGGCGTTGTTCGAGGGCCCCCGTTCCCTCAAGCTCTCGGTCAACTGCAAACCGAAGGACGCCGAGTATCGCCAGTACGTCCTGCAGGAGTACCTGATCTACCGGAGCTACCAGCTCCTGACGGAGTGGAGTTACCGCACCAGGCTGGTGACGGCAACGTACGTGCAGGCAGGACGAGGGGACACGATTGCCGTCACTCCCTCATTCTTCCTGGAGCACGACGACGACGTCGCCCGCCGGAATGGCGGCACCATCTTCGAGCAGCCGGGCGTGCGGTTCGGAGACGTGGACAGCACCACCATGCTCAGGGCGGCGCTGTTCCAGTACATGATCGGCAACACGGACTGGGGCCTGCCCGTCCTGCACAACATCCGGGTGGTGCGGGTCGATCCGGGGTTCTACTACCCGGTACCTTACGACTTCGACTTCTCCGGCCTGATCAAAACCCGGTACGCGCGGCCTTCCCAGAAACTGCCGATCACTTCGGTTCGACAGCGGCTCTGGCGGGGTCCCTGCACCACCATGGACGCGCTGATCCCCCTGTTCGGGGAATTCGCCGCCCGGAAGGACACCCTCCTCGCGCTCCACCGCGATTTTCCCGGGCTGGACCCGAAGCGCGCCGCCTCCGCGGTGGAGTACCTCGAGGACTTCTTCAGGACCATTGCCAACCCGAAGAAGGCTGAGCCGGAATTCCGCTACGTCTGCGGCTAGCGGCCGTCAGCCCAGGTACCGCTCCCGCAGGATGGCGAGGTGGTGCAGTTCGTGGCCCGCAATCACGTAGATCAGGGCCCGGACGGAGACGGTCTTGCCGCTCGCGGTCCCGGTCCGGATCGCCGTCTCGGCGGTCAGCGACCTCGCCAGCGGGATCGTCGCCATCCGCACCGCCCGGAACTCCTCGGCGAGATCCTTGACGGTGCGCCGGTCGCAGCCCGACTGGGGCACCCAGGCGTTTTCGTCAAACGAGGCCAGCGGGGACTGGTCACCGCGGGCGAACCGCAGCGCCCGGTAGGCGAACACCCGCTCGCCGTCGGCCAGGTGCCCGATGACTTCCTTGATGGACCACTTGCCCGGGGCGTAGCGGTGATCGCCCTGGGTATCGCTCAGACCTGCCAGGAAAGCGGAGGTTTCCGTCATCTGGCGCTCCAGCAGGGTGACGATGTCCCCGTCCGGGACCCGGGCGATGTAGCCGGCGTAGAAGGGAGCGTATTCGTGGTCCGCGGGGCGGATCAGGGTCGAGGCGGTCATCTTACGGCTCCTTGTGGAAGCGGACGTCGCGGGCGCGGCCGGCGAACACCCGGAGGCCGGTCACCTTTCCGGCGGTGTCGCGCATGAAGCGCACGGTCCGCCCCTGGCTGCTGAAGCCATCCGGGTAGATTGGCAACATCGGGAGCGGGTCGTTCGGAGGGAATAGAAGGTAAGCGCGATCGTCCTTCACCTGCACGTCGTAGCTGACTCCCAGCTCATCGCTGGTGTAGCGGCCCGCGAACTCCTCCAGGCGGACCGACGCTGGATCGATCCGCTGGTGGTGCCGGAAGGTCCGCGGGCCCGCTTCATTCTGCCGAATCACCGTTTCGGTGCCCTCCCGGTCGACCCGGAACTCCCCGGTGGCCGAATGCCAGAACCGGCCCTCGCCGATCGGCGTCAGGGGCAGGGTCGCGGCGCCGTTGGAGGCCATCAGTCTGCCGTCCCGCACCGCGAGGGTCAGGATCTGGTCGTTGGTCGAGTCGCGCCAGGCCCCGATCAGTGGTTCCAGCGCCACCACCGGCAGGTCGGTCGCCGGGCGGGGCGGGGCGGGATCGGGGAGGGGACCGAGCACGACATCGGCCACCGAGTGGGCCAGCATCGCCGCGTTGGCGTTCCCCGCGTTGCAGAGGAGTGCCAGCGAGGTGTTCCTCTCCGGCCAGCGGGCCAGGAAGGTGCGGTAACCGGCGGTCGCCCCGCCGTGGCTGACCTCGCGCAACCCTTTCCAGGTCGTCACCGTGAGCCCGAGCGCGTAGTCGATCTGGGTGCCGTCGGCGAGCCGCCCCTGGGTCTCGAGCGCCCGCACCAGCTGCGGCCCA
>DASWBQ010000019.1:0-4641 GCA_036390535.1 Gemmatimonadales bacterium
GGCCGGGAGCCGGCCTGCCAGCCAGCCGTCAAGCTGGATGTGCGCCGCATCACACGAGATTTCCACTGAGCCGTCCATTGTCACGGTCTACCCGTGCGAGGCGGGCCGGGTTCCCCCTGGCCCCCTCCCTCCATCGGGTTAAGCTACGCCATGTCCAACCCGCGCCCACCCAAGCGGCAGATCCTGCTCGGCGCCGCCTTCCTGATGGCGACGTCGGCGATCGGTCCCGGGTTCCTGACCCAGACGGCCGTCTTTACCGCACAACTGGGTGCGAGCTTCGGCTTCGCGATCCTGGTCTCGGTGCTGTTCGACCTCGCCGCGCAACTCAATATCTGGCGGGTGCTCATCGCGGCACGGCAACCCGGGCAGGTGGTGGCGAACGCCGTCCTGCCCGGGTTGGGCACCGCCCTCGCGGTCCTGGTCGCCGCGGGGGGACTCGCCTTCAACATCGGCAACGTAGCCGGCGCCGGACTCGGCCTCAACGCACTGCTCGGGCTCGACGTGCGGGCGGGGGCTACGCTGAGCGCCCTCCTGGCCATCGGCCTGTTCCTGTCGCGGGAGGCGGGCCGGGCGATGGACCGGTTCGCCCAGCTCATGGGCGCCGTCATGCTCGTGCTGGCCGGCTATGTCATGGTGGCCGCCCACCCCCCCCTGGGCGAGGCTGCGCTCCGCGCGGTCCTCCCGATTCAGCTCGATGCGCTCGCCATCGTCACCATCGTCGGGGGAACGGTGGGCGGCTACATCACGTTCGCCGGGGCACACCGGCTGATCGACGCCGGAGTGTCCGGACCCGAAGAGGTGCCGACCGCGATGCGGGCGGCGGGCATCGGCATCGGAGTCGCCACCGCCATGCGGGTGATCCTCTTCCTGGCGGCCCTGGGGGTGGTCTCGTCCGGGCAGGCGCTGGCGCCGGAGAACCCACCGGCCTCGGTGTTCCGGCTGGCGGCCGGCGAGGCCGGCTACCGGTTGTTCGGCCTGGTGATGTGGGCGGCGGCGGTCACCTCGGTGGTCGGGTCGGCGTTCACCTCGGTGTCGTTCATCCGGACCCTGCGGGCCGGCTGGGCCGGCCGGACCAACTGGCTGATCGTCGGGTTCATCAGCCTGTCGACTATCGTGTTCCTGGCAGTGGGGCGGCCGGTGGCGCTGCTGGTGCTGGTGGGCGCGCTCAACGGCCTGATCCTGCCCCTGGGGTTGGCGGCGATGCTGGTGGCCTCCCGGCGTCCCGCCCTCCTCAACGGCGCCCGCCACCCGGCGTGGCTGACGGCGGCCGGGTGGGTCGTGACGGTGGCGATGGGGGTGCTGGGGGCGAGGACGCTGGTGAAGGACGTGCCGGGGCTGTTTGAGTGACGGTGGAGAAGTGAGCGGTGAGGACTGAGAAGTGAGAAGTGAGAGGTGACGAGAGGGGGACGACGGGCCTTGGCCCCTGCTCACCCTCACTCCTCACGTCTCACTGCTCACTTCCCGACCCATCCCCGGGTTCACGGCAGCCGGTAGGTCCCCTTGAACGTCCACCGATTCATCCCGCCTGCGGTCGGGCCGGTTTCCGAGGTGCCTTCCCCCGTGATTCCCCGGAACCGGCCGGTGCCTTCCACCCACCGCCACCGGCACATCCCCGACGCGGTGGAGCCATCGGCAGCCAGGTTGGTCCGGCACTCCAGCTCGGCGAAGATCTTGTCCCCGTTGGCAAGCGTGTTGACGTTCCGACCCCGCCACTCCGCCCCGTTCCCAACCACTGCGTCAACGCCCGTGAAGGTCTCTTCCAGCATGGCAACGCCGGCGATCGCGGCCCCTTCGGGCTTGCAAACGCCCTGGCCTGCCACGAACTGATACCCGGGCTGGTCGGGCACCGGGATCGCGTGCCGGACGGTCTGTCGGCACACCGTTGACCCGCTGAAGGCGACTTCTGCCCCGGCGGACGCGCCGGGGATCGGCTCGCCCTCATCCCGGACCGTCAGCCAGCGCCCGTCCGACTGCCGGGCGTACACTGCGATCCATTTGGTCCGGGTCTTCACCTCCGGCCCGCCGGCCTTGGGAGTCTCGGTGCATTGGTCTCGCCCCCAGCCGACCGCGCTGGCACCAGCCACTTGGAAGCCGTCGAAGGCACCGGTGCAGGTCGCCTTCACCTTGGCGAACCGCGCGGCGAGATCGGCCGCGTAGGCGGCGCGGCCCCGATTGGTGCCGACGACGGCATCCTCGGTGTAGAGCCTGGCGACCCCGTGGGCATCGCCTGCATTGTAGGCGGTGTACCATGCCGAGAGGAGATCCTGGGCCCACTGGGGCGCGCCCTGAGCCGGCAGCGCGGAAGGAACCAGGGAGAACAGCCCAGCGAGCAGGGTGAGGAGACCAAGCGGACAGCGACGAGAAATCCGGATCATCAGCAGCTCCTGGGATAAGGGGGACACCAGAAAAGTGATCCGCGATCGTCAGCTGGGAGTCATTTGGGCGTCAAAGCTCGGATGAAGTGACCCGAGTCGCTCAGTCCTCCCACGGGAGCAGCCGCCCCAGTGCCTCCACCGACAACCTGGGCGTTACCTGGTTCAGCGGCTCGCCGTTCAGGACCCGCTCGTACAGCGCCAGGAAGGCGTCGGTCACCCGCGGGGCCGTGAACCGGTCCATGACCCACTCATGACAGCGGCGGGGGTCGAACCGGCCGGGGGCGCGGGCCGCCTCGGCCAGATCCGCTGCCCTGGTGGAGAGCATGCCGACGTCGGGCGGGACCAGTTCCGGGAGGGAGCCGTAGGGTGTCGCCAGGACGGGACAGCCGAAGTAGAGGCTCTCGATGACGGCGATGCCGAACGGCTCGTGCCACCGGACCGGAAAAACCAGGCCCCGCGAGGCGTTGAGGATGGCGTTCTTCCGGACGCCACCGACCATCCCTGCGAAGCGGATCCGGGGATCAAGGGTCAGCCGGAACCCCATCGAGAAGCTGAGCCGGGTTCCCCCCATGACCACGAGGCGCCGGCCGGCCAGCCGGGCCACCCGCATCGCCCCCTTGAGGTTCTTCACCTTCCAGCTGGCCTTGGCCAGGAAGTGGAGGTGGGTCCGGGGCCGGGCCCAGTCCACCGGGCCGTAGTCGGCTGGATCGATCCCGTTGTATACAAAGGCGTTGGAGCCGTACCGCTCGGCGTGCTTCGCCGAGACGAAGACGGTGTTGCGGTCAATCGGGGACCCGGCCGAGGGATTGCCCTGGATCCAGACCAGATAGGGTACGGGGACCTCGCCCTCGGGGGGAAAGAAGAAGTGAGCGACGTCCGTCCCCTCGGGGATCTGGGTCCCGGCCGGGGACTTCGGATCGAGGACCCGGACCTCGGCCAGGTCGCTACGCGAACCGGGCGCCGCGATCAAGGTGACCCGGTGGCCACGGCGGGCCAGATCGGTGGCCAGCCAGCCTGCGGCGCGGTCGGCACCGCCATAAGTTTCAGGCGGGACACGCCACTGGCAGACCACCGCAATTCGCAGGCTCTTGGAGGATCCGCACACCATGACGGGACAAGCTAATCGGGGCCCCGCGCAGCCGTTCCGGTACCCGCTGCAGCGGGAGTTTGCCGAACCGGACTGGCGACGCCTGCCCGGCTACCGGGACGTCACCGTCGCTGAATGGGAGAGCGCCCTCTGGCAGCGCCGGCACACCGTCCAGACCCTGAAGCAGCTCAAGGAAGTGTTCGGGCCCCACCTGCCCGAGACCCTGGCCGCCTCGATGGAACGGGACCACGCCGAGCGGGCGACGATGGCGATGCTGATCACGCCGCAGATGCTCAACACGATGGACGAGCACGACCTCTGGCATGACCCGCTGCGCCGCTACATGCTGCCCGCCTTCGACGACCGCCGCACCGACTGGCCCAGCCACCCGAATGCCTCACGGGATTCCCTCCACGAGGCCGACATGTGGACGGTGGAGGGGCTGACCCACCGCTACCCGACCAAGGTGCTGTCGGAGGTGGTCGCGACCTGCCCGCAGTACTGCGGGCACTGCACCCGGATGGACCTGGTCGGGAAGGACGTGGCCCAGGTCAAGAAGCACCGCTTCGTGGTGGACGAGCCGGAGCGGCACCAGCAGATGCTGGCCTACCTGCGGGAGGCGACCTCGGTCCGGGACGTGGTCGTGTCCGGCGGCGACATCGCCAACCTGCCGATCAAGCGGCTGGAGGCGTTCGTCGACGGGCTGCTCGAGATCCCGCACATCCGCGACATCCGCCTGGCCAGCAAGGCGCTGATGGGGCTGCCCCAGCATTTCCTCCAGCCCGAGGTGCTGGCGGCATTGGAGCGGCTGGCCAGGAAGGCCTTCGCCCGGAAGGTGTCGCTGGCCCTGCACACCCACGTCAATCACGCCAACCAGGTGACCCCGCTCATGGCACGGGCGGTGGAGGCCCTGCTGCAGATGGGCTTCCGCGACGTGCGGAATCAGGGGGTGCTGCTGCACGGGGTAAACGACTCGGCGAAGGAGCTCCTGGACCTCTGCTTCACCCTGCTCGACCACGCCCGGGTCATGCCGTACTACTTCTACATGTGCGACATGATCCCCAACAGCGAGCACTGGCGGGTGTCGGTGGACACGGCCCAGTCGCTTCAGCACGACATCATGGGGTACCTGCCTGGGTTCGCCACGCCGCGGGTGGTCTGCGACGTCCCCTTCGTCGG
>DASWBQ010000020.1:0-20679 GCA_036390535.1 Gemmatimonadales bacterium
GCCTGGAACAGGCCGAGCCGGTGGCCGATCCCGGTCCCGAAGCGCTGGCGGAACTGCGCCGGATCGACGCGTTCCTGGCCGACCGGGAGCTCTTTCCGGCAGAGGTCCCCGGGCTGGTGGTGGCCGCTCTCCCGGCGTGGCTCGCTCCCGCGGCATGGCCAGCTGCCTACATCCCGCCCCCGCTGGCTGCAAGCGGTGCCGGCGAACTCCTGCTCAGCGACTCCCGAGGGGCCCGGGCGCTGTTCTCCCCGATCGTCGCCGAAGCGGGCTATCCCGGAATGCACCTGCAGGCCGCCCTGTCGCAGCGCCTGGCGAGCGAAGTGCGCCGCTTTTCCGACCCGCTGCTTCGGGGGGGGTGGGGACTCTACGCCCTCGAGGTCCTCGAAGAGGCCGGCTACTGGAGCACACCCGAGGCCCGGCTGGCCGTGCGGGCCCACCAGCTGTTCCGCCTGGTCCTGGCACGGGTGGACATCGGCGTCCACACCCGGCAGATGACGATGGAGGAGGGGATCGCGGCGCTGCTCGACCGGCTGCCCCTGGATCCGTCCGAGGCAGAGGCCGCGGTGCGCGGCGTGCTGCTGGCGCCAACGCAGGCAGCGGGCGCGGTGTCGGCCTGGAAGGAACTGAGCCGCCTTCGAGCCGACCGCGAGAAGGCGGAACACCCCTTCTTCACCTTGCGGGGGTTCCACGACCGGGTCCTGGCGTGCGGTGGGCTGCCGGTGCCGCTCGCCCGGTGGGCGATCGAGTCGTGAGTCGAGTCGAGCGTCGAGCGTCGAGCGTCGAGAGTCGAGAGACGTGAGGGGTGAGAAGTGAGCGGTAAGGGGGAGCGGCGGTCGGCTCACGACTCGCGACTCACGACTGTCCCAGCCACCGTCAAAGGCCTCGGCCTGGTCTCCTTCTTCAACGATCTGGCCAGCGAGATGGTCTATCCGCTCCTCCCCGCCTTCGTGACGGGGGTGCTGGGGGGCGGGGCGATGGCGCTCGGGGCGCTCGACGGCGCGGCGGACCTGACTGCGGCGGCGCTCAAGTGGGTGAGTGGCCGGCTGTCGGACCGGAAGGGCTGGCAGAAGCCGCTGATCATCGCGGGCTACGGCACGGCGGTGCTGGTGCGCCCGCTGATCGCGGTGGCGAACGCCGCCTGGCAGGTGATCGGCTTCCGGGTGCTCGACCGCATCGGGAAAGGCCTCCGCTCCCCGGCGCGGGACGCGCTGGTCGCCCAGGTCACCTCCCCGGAGGCACGCGGGCGGGCGTTCGGGTTCCACCGGGCCATGGACCACCTGGGTGCGGTGGCCGGCTCGCTGCTGGCGTGGTGGCTGCTGCAGGGGGACGCTGACGTCCGGGACGTGATCGGGTGGAGCTGGGTGCCTGGCGTGGCCGTGGTGCTCGTATTGGTGGCGGTGCTGCGGGGGGCGGAGGGGCGGAGAGGCGGACAGACCGCGGCGACGGGCGGACCGGCAGACGGGCGGAGAGGCGGACAGACCGCCACGACGGGCGGACGGGCGGACGGGCGAACGGGCAGTGATGTTGCCGGCCGGGCGTTCTGGGTGCCGGTATTCCTGCTGGTCCTTCTCACGGTGGGGCGGTTGCCGGAGATGCTGCTGCTGCTTCGCCTGCAGGAGCTGGGTATCGCCGTCGCCATGGTGCCGCTGGTGTGGGCGGCACTCCACGTGGTCCGCTCCGCCGCCGCCTATCCTGGTGGCTGGCTGAGCGACTGGCTGGGTGCACGGCGGATGCTGTCGCTCGGCGGCCTGCTGTTCGCTGGGGTCTGCCTCTGGCTGGCGCAGGCCCTTGGCCCCACTGCGGCTGCGGCGGTGTTCCTGTTGCTCGGGCTGGTGTCGGGCCTCACCGAGGCAGCGGAGCGAGCACTGGTGGCGGTGCTGGCGCCGGTGAAGACCGGGCGGGGGTTCGGGACCGTGCAGGGGCTGGCCGGCGTTGCCGCCCTGCCGGCCGGGCTCGGGTTCGGCCTGCTCTACCAGCAGACAGGCGCCCCGGCCGCGCTCATCGCCTCCGGAACCGTGGTGGGTGTGGCCGGACTGCTGCTGGCGGCCGGTGGCCGCCGCTAGCGCCAGACGGCGACCTCATCCAGCGGCTTTCTGGCGAGGTCGGGCACCAGGGCGTCGACCGCAGGGTAGCCCACCGGCATCACCAGCATCGCCTTCTCGTGCGCCGGCCGCCCCAGCAGATCGCCGAGGAACCCCATCGGGTTCGGGGTATGGGTCAGCGTCACCAGCCCCATCATGTGCACCGCCGCGATGAAGAAGCCGGCCGCGATGCCGCAGGATTCCTGGGTGTAGTAGAAGGTCCGCTTCGAGCCGTCCTCGCGCACCCCGTGCACCTGCCGGAACAGCACCACCACCCACGGCGCGTCGGTCAGGTGGGTCTTGTGCTCGTCGGTTCCCAGCGGCGCCAGCGCCTCGAGCCACTCGGCCGGCGCCCGGCCATGATAGAACTCGTGCTCCTCGCGCTCCGCTGCTTCCCGGATCTGTCGCTTGATGTCAGGGTCGGCCACCGCCACGAAGGTCCAGGGCTGCTGGTGCGCCCCGCTCGGCGCGGTGCCCGCGGTCCGGATCGCCCACTCGATCAGCTCCCGCGGCACCGGCTCGGCGCTGAAGTGGCGGGTGGTGCGGCGCCGGTTCATCTCCCGGTAGAAGGACTCGGCCCGGCGAAGCGACTCCTCCGGCGGGAGGCGGGTGAAGCGAAGGGGGAGGAAGGGCATCCGGGAGAGTGAGAGGTGAAAGGTGAGGAGTGAGGAGGGCCGCGAGCGAAGCGTCGAGCGTCGAGCGTCGAGCGTTGTCAGTTGCCAGCCGGAGGTTCCCAGCCGCGAAACGCCCGGCCGCCCAGCCGGCCAACCACCAGCTAGCAGCACCTCGTCGGGCCGTTCTCGTAGCGCGCCTTGACGTACTGGTCGAAGTACTCGCGCTCCGAGGGCACCGGTGCGCCGGGGTGACAGGCCTGCAGGTGGGCGACGTACGCACCGTAATCCGGCATCCCGACGATGCGCCGGATGGCGGCGTACAGTCTTCGCAGCCGCCCGTCCGCCCGTCCGCCACGCTTCGCTCGGGGCCGGCGGTCCGTCCGACCGTCAGGCATACGCCGACTCCACGGCCGGGACCTCGGTGGTCACGGCTGGCCTCCGGCCCTGCACGACGGCGAGCCATTCGCGCACCGACGCCACCACCAGCAGCACCACGATGCTCATGAACAGCCCGGCGAGGAAAGCGTCGAGCCGGTCGTTGAAGATGACCCGCGCCCCCTGATCCGGATCGACGGTGCCGGCCGCCACCTTGGCCGCCGTGTCGCGGGCGTGGGAGAGGAAGCCGAGGCGGGGGTCGGCCGCGAAGATCTTCTGCCACCCCGCCGTCAGGGTGACGATGAGGACCCAGGCCAGCGGCAGCAGGGTGGTCCAGGCGTACCGCGCCTTGCCGCTCTTGATCAGCATCGTGGTGCCGACGCAGAGCGCCACCGCCGCGAGCAGCTGGTTGCTGATGCCGAAGAGCGGCCAGAGCGAGTTGATCCCACCGAGCGGGTCGAGCACGCCCTGGACCAGGAACCAGCCCCAGCCGCCGACCACCGCCGCCGAGGCGATCACGATCGAGGGATACCACGACGTCCGCCCCATCGGCTTCCAGAGGTAGGCGCCGAGTTCCTGGAACATGAACCGGCCCACCCGGGTGCCCGCGTCGACGGTGGTCAGGATGAAGAGGGCCTCGAACATGATGGCGAAGTGGTACCAGAAGGCCATCAGCCCCTTGCCCATCACGTTGCTGAAGATGTGAGCCATCCCCACCGCCAGTGAGGTGGCCCCGCCGGTTCGCCCGAGGAGGCTCGCCTCGCCGACCGACTCGGCCAGCTGGTGCAGCTGCTGCGGCGTCACCGTGAAGCCCCAGCCACGGATCACCTCGGCGGCGCTCTCGACGGTGCCACCGAGGGTGGCGAGGGGGGCATTGATGGAGAAGTAGAACCCGGGCTCGAGCGCGGTGGCGGCGGCGAGCGCCATGACCGCCACGAACGACTCCATCAGCATCCCGCCGTAGCCGATGAGCCGCGCGTCTTCTTCCTGGCGGATCAGTTTAGGGGTCGTGCCCGAGGAGACCAGGGCGTGGAACCCGCTGATGGCCCCGCAGGCGATGGTGATGAAGACGAAGGGGAAGAGTTTGCCGGCGAAGACGGGGCCGGTGCCGTCCACGAAGCGGGTGAAGGCCGGCATGTGGATCGGCGGCAGCACCACCAGCAGGCCGATGGCGAGCAGGATGATGGTGCCGATCTTCATGAAGGTGGAGAGGTAATCACGCGGCAGGAGCAGCATCCAGACCGGGAGGACGCTGGCGGCGAAGCCGTAGATGATGATCGCCCAGGCGATGGCCAGCCCGCCGTGGGTGAACAGCGGGGCCAGCACCGGGGACTTGGCGACCCAGGCGCCGCCGACCAGGGAGAGCATCAGGAGCACGATCCCCACGACGGTCGCCTCGACGGTCCGGCCCGGGCGCCAGACCTTCATCCAGAAGCCCATCAGGACGGCAATCGGGATGGTGCAGAGAATGGTGAAGACGCCCCAAGGGCTGTCCTTGAGGGCGTTGACGACCACCAGCGCGAGGACGGCCAGAAGGATGACCATGATGGCGAGGATGGCGACCATCGCGAGGAGGCCGGGCAGCTCCCCGATTTCCTCCTTGGCCATCTGCCCGAGGGAGCGGCCGTCCCGCCGCATCGAGCCGAAGAGAATGATGAAGTCCTGGACCGCGCCGCCGAGTACTACGCCGAAGACGATCCAGATGATGCCGGGGAGGTAACCGAACTGCGCGGCGAGGACCGGGCCGACCAGCGGGCCGGCGCCGGCGATGGCGGCGAAGTGGTGCCCGAAGAGCACCCACCGGGTGGTGGGCATGAAGTCGCGCCCGTTGTTGAGCCGCTCCGCGGGGGTGGCGCGCTGGTTGGTGAGGCCGAAGACGCGGTAGGCCAGAAAGCGGCTGTAGACCCGGTAGGCGATCAGATAGGTGCCGACGGCGGCGAGGACCAGCCAGGCGGCGTTGATGGTCTCGCCGCGGTGGAGGGCGAGCACGCCCCAGGCCGCCGCGCCGACGGCGGCGATCAGGAACCACAGGAATCGTCGCATAGGGTTCGAATTGAACGGCAAGGCGGCAGGGCGGCAAGGCGGCAGGGTGAGAGGCGCCAGGCCGGCTGCTTGCGGCCCTCCGCTCCGGCCCGTACCTTCGACCCCGATGAGCGCTCCCGTCCCACAGGCCCAGCTCGAGGCGGTCATCCCCGCCGGCCACCGCGGCAAGACCGTCCTGGTCACGGGGGGGGCGACCGGGCTGGGCCGGGCCATCTGCCTCGAGTTCGGACGGCTGGGCTGCAACGTCGCCTTCTGCTTCGTGGGGATGCCGGGGCGGGACGTCCACGAGATGGCGCTGTTGACCGAGACCACGCTTTCCGCCATGGGTGTGGGGGTGCTGGCGGGGGTCTGCGACGTCCGGGACCGGATGGCAGTGGCCGCCTTCGTCCAGCAGGCGTGCGAGAAGTTCGACTCGATCCACTACCTGGTGAACAACGCCGGGATCGCCAACGACGGCGCCCTCTGGCGGCTCTCCACCGAGGAGTGGAACGACGTCATCGCCACGAACCTGACCGGCGCCTTCAACTGCATCGCCGCAACCGCCCCGGTGTTCCGGGCCCAGCGGTACGGCCGGGTCGTCAGCATCAGCACCCACCAGACCTGGCACCCCGGCTTCGGGGTGTCGGCCTTCGCCGCCAGCAAGGCCGGGCTCGAGGGGCTGACCCGCTCGGCCGCGGTGGATCTCGGCTCGGCCAACATCACCGTGAACGCAGTCGCCCCCGGGTTCATCCGGACGGAGCGGCTGGAACAGCTCCCGGTCGAGGTGATCGAGCGGGCCAAGAAGCACGCGGTGCTGGGCCGGATCGCCGAACCGGCCGACGTGGCCCAGGTGGTCTCATTCCTCTGCTCAGATGCCGCCCGGCACATCACCGGGCAAACGATCGTGGTGGACGGGGGGCTGTCGCTGGGGTAGGGGCGGAGGGGCGGAGTTAGATTCCCTGCCATGCCGGCTGCCCGCCTTCCCCTCCTTCTGATCGCACTTGCCGCCTGCGCCCCCGCCACCACCGGGCAGGCCCAGGCCACCAACGCCCAGATGGAGCGGGACCTCAAGCGCTCCGGGCTGGCGCGCGAAGCGCTGGCCGGCCAGCGGGTGGCCGTCCTGCCCCTGACCCACCTCGTCCGCGACAGCACCCTGACCGACACCCTGCTCCGGCTCCCCCGGGCGACGATACTGACCTGGGCGGATTCGCTGCTGGCGGAGTCGCTGGTGGAGCGAGCTGCCGAGGTCGAATGGGTCTTCCCGGAGGAGCTGCGGAAGTCGGCCCGGAAGGCGGCGGGGATGATCCCCGAGCCGGACCGGATGGGCCAGGCGGTGATGCGGTCTCCTCAGCTCAAGAGCGTGCCCGATCCGCTCCGTGGCAACCTCCGCACCCTGATGGGGATCGTCGGCGGACGGTACGCCTTCATCCCCGCCAGCGTCCGTTTCGCTCCCGACAGCGGGGCGATCCAGGCGACCATCGAGGCGGTACTGGCCGACAGCCGGACCGGCCAGGTCGGCTGGCGGTCCAGCAACGCCATCGGCCGCGGCGCCACGCCGGCCGCCGCCCTGGTGGCGGCGGTGGCCTCGTTCCTCCCCGACATCGAACGGCCCTGACGCCCCCATGACCTATCAAGCGACGCTGATTCCAGGCGACGGGATCGGCCCTGAAATCACCGCCGAGACCCTCAAGGTCCTGAGCGCCACCGGTGTGGCTTTCGCGTGGGACACCCAGCTGGCCGGCGTGACGGCCGTCGAGCAGACCGGGACCCCGATTCCCGAGGCGACCCTGGAGAGCATCCGGCAGCGGAAGCTGGCCCTCAAGGGACCGCTCACCACTCCGGTGGGCACCGGCTTCCGCTCGGTCAACGTGGCGCTCCGGAAGGCTTTCGAGCTGTATGCCAACCTGCGGCCCGCTTACACGATTCTCCCGGGCCGCTACGAGAACGTCGACGTCGTGCTGGTGCGGGAGAACCTGGAGGGGCTCTACAGCGGGGTCGAGCACTTCATCCAGATCGGGAGCGACCCGCGGGCGGTTGCCATCTCGGAGGCCATCCTCACGCGGCACGGCGCCGAGCGGATCGTCCGGTTCGCCTTCGATTACGCGGTCGCCAACGGCCGGAAGAAGGTCACCGTCGTCCACAAGGCCAACATCCTCAAGATGGTGGGCGGGCTGTTCCTCGAGGTGGCGCACCGGGTGGGGAAGGAGTTCGAGGGCCGGGTGGCGCTCCAGGACATGATCGTCGACAACGCCGCCATGCAGCTGGTGCTGCGGCCGGAGCAGTTCGACGTGGTGGTGACCACCAACCTCTTCGGCGACATCCTGAGCGACCAGATCTCCGGACTGGTGGGCGGGCTGGGAATGACCCCCGGGGCCAACATCGGCTCCAAGGCCGCGATCTTCGAGGCGGTGCACGGCAGCGCCCCCGACATCGCGGGGCAGGGCATCGCCAACCCGTCGGCCCACCTCCTCGCGGCCGCGATGATGCTGGATCACCTCGGCGAGCATTCGGCCGCGGCGAAGATCCGCACCGCCATCCGGCGGACCCTGGTGGAGGATGGGATCCGGACCCGCGATGTCGGCGGCACGGCCACCACAGCCCAGTTCGGGGACGCCGTTGCCCATCGGGTCGCTGCCTGAGGTCCCCTGCGCCTCCTGCCACGAGCGGATTCCGGGCCTGGCCTGGGGGGCACGGTGCAACGCCTGCCACGCCAGGCGGGTCCGGCGTGCAAATCAGCTGGCCCGACGCCTCTCCCTTCTCGCCGCGGTGGTCACCGCGGTGGTCCTGCGGTTCGTCGTTCCCCCGGGGCCCGACGCCCGGATGGTCCTGGGGATCGGAACGCTGGGGGCGTTCCTCACGGTCAGGGTGATCGTGAAACGGGTGGCCCTCGAATACCTGCCGGATTGAGTGGTCGGGCAGACGGGCAGAGAGACGGAGGAGTCCCATGATCAAACGCGTTCTCATTGTTGGCGTCCTTGCCCTGCTGGCGCTTCCCCTGGAGGCGCAGACCGGGTTCACCATCTACAGCGGCGGCCGGGTGCTGGTGCGGCGGACGATTCCCGCCACGGTACCGCAGGGGCCATCCTCCCACGCGCTGGCCCTGGGGGCGATGGAGCCCGGGTCGCTCTTTGCGCTGGATCCCGACGTCACCCTCACCGGCACCGCCTACGATGCCGCGGTGGACGAACCGAGCACGATGCGGCGCGCCGTGGGCCGGAAGCTGGTGTTCGACACCGGGGTGCGCACCAATAACCTGGTCGAGACGATCGAGGCCGAGGTCCTGGCCGTGGACCCGGAACGGTTCCGGCTTCCCGGCGGGGAGATCGTCTTCCAGCGGCCCGGCCGTCCCCGCTATCCGGCGGACCTCGTCTACCTGGCCCCCACGACGACCGTTGCCGTGCAGAGCGGGGCCCGGAAGGACGCCCTGAACCTCGGCTGGTTTACCGGGGGCGCCGGGTGGATGGCGCAGTACCAGCTGGTACTCGGCAAGGGGACAGCCCGGGCCACCGGCCAGGCGGTGATCCTGAACAGCGGCCTCAGCGCCGACAACGCCGAGCTGCAGGTCCTGGCCGGCGACGTGGGTCGGGGGGGCGCCATGCCGAAGACGATGCCGATGATGGCGGCCCGGGAGATGACGATGGATGTCGCCGGGGCGCCGGCGGCGGAAGAGGCGATCGGCGAGGCGCACCTGTACACCATTCCGGGGCGGTACACCCTGCGCCCGGGCGTCACCACCACGGCAGCGCTGTTTCAGCCGGCCACCGCCTCGTGGGAACGGATCTACACGGTGCCGGGCACGATGCCCTGGATGGGACCGCTGCAGCAGTACGGCGACGAGATGAAGCAGCCGGTGGAAGTGCACTACCTCGTGAAGCGGCCGCGGCCGGGCGAGTTCGGCGACCGACCGCTCCCCGGCGGCAACTGGCGGATCTTCGAGGCGGACGCGGGCGGCCGCCTCCAGATGATCGGGGAGGCCGGTTCGCGCCACCAGCCGGCCGGGGTGGACCTCCGGCTGGCGGCGGGGAGCGCGTTCGACCTGACGGCGACGCGCGTCCAGACGGAGTACGCCACGACCCGCGAGGCCCGCCGCACCATCGCCACCGCGGCCTACACGGTGACCCTGACCAACGCCAAGGACTCGGTGGTGACGATCGACGTGCTGGAAGAGCGGCAGGGCGAGTGGCAGATCCTGGCCAGCTCGGTGCCGGGGGAGAAGCTGTCGAGCACCCAGACCCGGTTCCGGATGCGGGTCCCGGCGAAGGGGGAAGCGGTGCTGACGTATCGGGTGCGGGTGGTGTGGTGAGCCCAGACGGGCAGACGGGCGGACGGGCGGACGGGCGGTTGATCGTCCACCTGTCCGACCTGCATTTCGGGGGGAAAGCCGACCTGGCGCAGATCGAGGCGCTCGAAACACTGGTGCCGCAGTTGTCTCCGGCTGCGGTGGTCATCTCCGGCGACGTCTCGCAGCGGGCCCGGCACGGCGAATTCCAGCGGGCGCTCCGGTTCGTGCAGGACTGCCGCAGGGTGGCCCCGACGCTGGTGGTGCCGGGCAACCACGACGTGTCCTGGTGGGCGAGTCCGTTTGGTCTTCGCGGCGAGGGGCCGAAGTACCGGAAGTACCGCCGCTACTTCGGGGAGACGCTCGGGCCGGTGGTGTCGCTGGAGGACGCGGTGATCGTTGGCACGGTATCCGCGAACGGGCTGGCCGCCGGTTCGGTGACCTGGAACCCCCGTGACCTGACGGTGAAGGGTCACCTGCCGGCCGCCGAGACCGACCGTGCCGCGGCGGCGTTCGTCGCGGACGACCCGGCCAAGCTCCGGGTCGTGGTGCTCCACCACAACGTGCTGCGCGGGCGGATCTCCAACCGCTGGGGGCTGGCGCACCCGCACGACGCCCAGCGGCGGCTGGCCGCGACGGGCGCCGACCTGGCGCTCTGCGGTCACGACCACGAGGAAGCGGTCGGGCCTCTCGATGGTGGCACGGTGGTGGCCGCCTCGAGCACCCACACGCCGATGACCCGCGGCAAGCGCCCGTCGGTCTTCAACCTGATCCGCTACGGCGCCGCCGCCCTGACGGTGCGGTACATGCGCTGGGACGGGCATGCCTTCCATCCTGGCGAAGAGGCGACCTTCCCCAGGCGGCAACGAGCGGGATAGAGCGGGACGAAGACCGGCGGGAAGGCCCACGGCGGGAAGAACGACTGCGGGCGCCTCCCATCCCGCCCCATCCCGCCAAGGGCTATTTTCATAGGCTCGTCCGGACCCCCCACCTGAGGCCCTCTCCATGGCTGTCGGCACCGCTTCCGCCCGGTTCACCGGGGTCGATTTCTACCAGATGGACACCCTCCTCAGCGAGGAGGAGCGGGCGATCCGCGACACCGTCCGCGCCTGGGTGGACGAGCACCTGATGCCGGTGATCGGGCAGCACTACATCGACGGGACGTTCCCGAAGCAGCTGATCCCCGGGCTGGCCGAGCTGGGGGTGCTGGGCGCCAACCTCCCCGAGGAGTACGGCTGCGCCGGGCTCAACAACGTCGCCTACGGGCTGATCATGCAGGAGCTGGAGCGGGGCGACAGCGGCGTCCGCTCGTTCGCCTCGGTCCAGGGCGGCCTGGTGATGTACCCCATCTACGCCTTCGGGTCGGAGGAACAGAAGAAGCACTGGCTGCCGCGGCTGGCCGCCGGCACCGAGATCGGCTGCTTCGGGCTGACCGAGCCGGACTACGGCTCGAACCCCGGCGGGATGATCACGACCGCGCGGGAGACCGCCGACGGGTGGGTGCTGAACGGGGCCAAGATGTGGATCACCAACGGCTCGCAGGCGACCGTCTCCATCATCTGGGCCAAGACGGGTGACCTCAAGGACTCGAAGTCGATCCGCGGCTTCATCGTCCCGACCAATATCCCGGGCTTCACTGCCAGGGACCAGAAGGGAAAGCTGTCGCTCCGCGCGTCCGACACCTCGGAGCTGGTGCTGGTGGACGTGAAGGTGCCGAAGGACGCGATCCTGCCGAAGTCGGGGGGGCTCAAGAGCCCGCTGATGTGCCTGACCCAGGCGCGCTACGGGATCTCGTGGGGCGCCATCGGCGCGGCCATGGCCTGCTACGAAGAGGCCCTCAGCTACTCGAAGACCCGGGTCATGTTCGACCGGCCGATCGGGCAGACGCAAATCCAGCAGGTGCGCCTGGCCGACATGCTGACCGAGATCACCAAGGCACAGCTGCTGTCGCTGCAGCTGGGGCGGCTCAAGGACGCCGGCACCATGACGCCCCAGCAGGTCTCGCTGGCCAAGCGCAACAACGTCGACATCGCCTGCGAGTGCGCCCGGGAGGCCCGGCGGCTTCTGGGCGCCAACGGGATCCTGGTGGAGTACCACTCGATGCGGCACCTTGCCAACCTCGAGTCGGTCTACACCTACGAGGGCACCCACGACATGCACTCGTTGATCCTGGGGCAGGAAGTGACAGGCCTGTCGGCGTTCTAGTCATCAGTCGCGAGTCGTGAGTCGTGAGACTCGCGACTCGCGGCTCCGCTCTCGACTCTCGACTCTCGGCTCTCGACTCATGAAGATCGCTGTCTGCCTCAAGCGCGTGCCGGACACGGAAATGCGCTTCGCCATCGCCCCGGACGGGAAGTCGGTCGACCCGACGGGGCTCAAGTTCGAGATCAGCACCTTCGACGAGTACGCGGTCGAGGTGGCGCTCCGGCTCAACGAGGCCCACGGCCCTGGGGAGACGACGGTGATCGGGATCGGGCCGGACGCCCTGGCCGAGCTGCTCCGGAAGGCGCTCAGCATGGGCGTGGACCGGGCGGTGCACCTGACCGCCGCGGAGGTTCCCTACGACTCGCTCGCGGTAGCGCAGGCGCTGGCGGCGGAGCTGAAGGACGGCGGCTATGACCTGGTCCTCTTCGGGCGGAACGCGACCGACACCGGCAGCGGCGCGGCGGGCGCGATGACGGCCCACCTGCTGGGCCTGCCCTGCGTGACGGCGGTGGCGCAGCTGGAGCTGGCCGGCGGGACCGGCACCGCGAAGCGCGAACTCGAGGGGGCGACCGAGACGGTCAGCTTCCCGCTCCCGGCGGTGCTGACCATCGACGAGGGCATCGCCCGGCCGCGGATTCCGTCGCTCAAGGGGATCATGGCCGCCAAGAAGAAGCCGCTCGACGTCCGCCCGGCGCAGCTGGGGAACGCCGGGGTGGTGGTGGAGAAGCTGGAGCTGCCGGCGGAACGCCAGGCCGGCCGGATCGTGGGCGAGGGCGCAGACGCGGTGCCGGAGCTGATCCGGGTGCTCCGCGAGGAAGCGAAGGTGCTCTGATGGCCAACATGTTCGCATTCGCCGAGGCCCGGGGCGGGCAGCTCCGGAAGGTCGCCGCCGAAACGGTCGCGGCGGCCCGCCAGGCCGCCAACGCGACCGGTGGCGGCCAGGTATACGCCCTGGTGCTGGGCGGTCCCGGGATCCGCGAGGCGGCGATGATCCTGGGCGGCTATGGCGCCGACGTGGTGATGGTGGTGGAACACGCCGACCTGGGGCACGACCGCCCCGAGGTCTGGGCCGCGACCGCGGCGGCGCGAATTCGCGACAAGAACTGCCGGGCGGCCTTCTTCTCGGCGTCCGCCGAGGGCCGCGACCTGGCGCCGCGGGTGGCGGCGATCCTCGGGGTAGGCCTGGCTGCCGACGTCACCAGCTTCGAGATGGCGGGCGACGTGGTCCGGGTGCGGCATCCGGTGTACACCGGGAAGGCGATCGCCACCCTCAGGGTTGAAGGCACCCCGGCGGTGGTGTCGCTGCGTCCCGGCGCGATCGCCGCGGTCGAGGAGTCGCGGACCTGCAGCGTCGAGTCCGGGACACCGGCGATCGACCCGGGCACCGCGAAGGTGGTGGTCACCGAGGTGGGATCGCGAGGGGCGGCCAAGCTCGACCTGGCCGATGCGCCGGTGATCGTGGCGGGCGGCCGCGGGCTCAAGGCGAAGGAGAACTTCGCCCTGATGGAGGACCTGGCCGCCGCCTTCGGGAACGCGGCGGTCGGCGCCACCCGGGCGGTGACCGACGACGGCTGGCGCGATCCGGCGGACCAGATCGGCCAGACCGGCCGGCTGGTGTCGCCGCAGCTGTACATCGGGGTGGGGATCTCGGGCGCCATTCAGCACCTGGCGGGAATGCGGACGTCGAAAGTCATCGTCGCGATCAACCGCGACAAGGACGCCCCGATCTTCAAGGTGGCGGACTACGGGATCGTGGGCGACCTGTTCGAGATCGTGCCGCGGCTGACCGAGGCGGTGAAGAAGGTGAGAAGTGAGGGGTGAAGGGCGAGAGCAGAGAGCAGAGAGCAGAGAGTAGCAGCAACGGGCCGGGCGCAGTTCTCACGACTCACGACTCACCCCTCCACTCATGACCTTCCTTCCCATCAGGCACCAGGCTCCGCTCCCGGTTGACCGGCTGATCCTCCCGGAGGCGCCGTCCGCCGAGGCGCTGGAGATGGATGTGCTCTTCGTGGGGGCGGGGCCGGCGGGACTGGCGGGCGCGATCGAACTGGCCCGCCTGGCGAAGTCGGAGCCGGCGCTGGCGGAGCTGCAGATCGGGGTCCTGGAGAAGGCCGGGGCGCTCGGGGAGCACACCCTCTCGGGGGCAGTGATGAACCCGCGGGCCTTTCGCGAGCTGTTCCCCGACCTGCCCGAGTCCGAGTGGCCGGTGCGGCAGAAGGTCGACCACGAGGCGGTCTACTACCTGACGGCGACCGGCGCGACCAAGATCCCGACTCCGCCCACCATGAAGAACCACGGCAACTACTCCGTCTCGCTGTGCGAGGTGGTGCGGTGGATGGGGGAGCGGGCCGAGGCGCTGGGGGTGAACCTCTTCCCCGGCTTCCCGGTGGACGCGCTGCTGGTCGAGGGGACGGCGGTACGCGGGGTGCGGACCACGCCCACCGGGATCAGCCGCGAGGGCGGGCAGACCGCGGACTACATGCCGCCGACCGACCTGACCGCCAAGGTGACGGTGCTGACCGAGGGGACTCGGGGCCCGCTGGCGATGGCGTGGCGGGAGTGGCAGGGGGTCGCCTCGCCGAACCCGCAGATCTTCGCCCTCGGCGTCAAGGAGGTCTGGGAGGTCAGGCGCCCGCTCGACCGGGTCATCCACACGCTGGGATGGCCGCTTCCGCGCGACGTCTTCGGTGGCAGCTGGATGTACCCGATGGGGCCGACCCAGGTGTCGCTGGGGCTGGTGGCGGGGCTGGACTACCGGCCGGCGGGGCTCGACGTGCACGAGCTGCTGCAGCGGATGAAGCTGCACCCCCTGTTCCGCGAGGTGCTCGAGGGCGGCTCGCTGGTGGAATGGGGCGCCAAGACGATCCCGGAGGGCGGCTACTACAGCCTGCCTGGACGGTTCTCGGGGGACGGGATCGTGATGGCCGGCGACACGGTGGGTTTCGTGGACGTGCCCTCGCTCAAGGGCGTGCACTACGCGATCCAGTCCGGGGTCTACGCGGCCCGGGCGATCTTCGCGGCCCTGAAGGCGGGAGACACCTCGACGGCGGGGCTGGCGGCGTACGACCGGATGGTCCGCGGGAGCTACATCGTGGCCGACATGAAGAAGACCCGGAACATGCGGCTCGCCTTCAAGGACGGCTTCTACCTGGGCGGGCTCAAGGCGGGGCTGATGACGCTCTCGGGCGGGGCGCTGTTCGGCGGGAAGATCGACATGCACGCCGATGCCGAGGCGCCGCGGGAGAGCGGGCCGGCGGAGCCGTTCACCCCGGACAACGTGCTGACGTTCGGGAAGCTGGACGCCAACTACAAGTCGGGGAACGCCACCCGCGACACCATCCCGAGCCACCTGGTGGTGGGGAAGGACATCAGCGCGGAGGTAGCGGAGTTCTATGCCCACCTCTGCCCGGCGGGCGTGTACGAGCGGACCGCGGAGGGGACCCTCCGGGTCAACGCCCCGAACTGTGTCGACTGCAAGGCGACCGACGTCCTGGGGCCGCGGTGGACCCCGCGGGAAGGCGGCAGCGGGCCGAAGTACCGGGTGATGTGAGGTCGGAAAGGCGGAGGGGCGGAATCGAACGGGCGGCCAGTGGCCGCCCGTTCGATTTCCCGCTGCCTGACCTTCCGACCATCCGACTTACGCCGCCGGCCTCGCGTGCCGCTGGAACCAGTGCCTGAGGTAGGCCTGAGTCCGGAGGTAGTTGGACGGCCGCGAGCTGGTGCCGTGCCATTCCTCGTTGAAGCGGATCATGGCGGTCGGCACCTTGCGGAGCTTCAGCGCCTGGTAGAACTCCTCGGTCTGCGGGATCGGGGTCCGCAGGTCCTCAACGCCGGTCATCAGCATCGTCGGGGTGGTGACGTTGCCGACGTACATCAGCGGCGAGCGCCGGAGGTGCTCGCTCGGGTCCTCCCAGGGCAGCTTCTCGAAATTCCGGTACCAGCCGGGGCTGTCGGTGTTGCCGACGAAGCTGAGCCAGTTGATCACCGGGCAGTTGGACGAGGCCGCCGCGAAGCGGTTGGTGTGGCCGACGATCCAGGCGGTGAGGACGCCGCCGCCGGAGCAGCCATAGACGAACATGTTGCGGTCGTCGACGTAGCCGCGCCCGATGGTGGTGTCCACGCCGGCCATCAGGTCGTCGTAGTCCTTGCCGGGATAGGCGTTCTTGATGGCATTGCCGAAAGCGCTGCCGTAGCCGGTGCTGCCCCGCGGGTTGGTGTAAAGAACCAGGTAGCCGTTGGCGGCGTGCTCCTGCCACCCGAAGTTGAAGGCGCCGTTGTACATGGCGTGCGGCCCGCCGTGGATGACGAGCATCAGGGGGTACTTCTTCTTCGGGTCGAAGCCGGGCGGCTTGATGATCCAGCCCTGGATCCGGAAGTTGTCGACCGAGGTGTACCAGATTTCCTCCACCTCGCCAAGGGTCTTGCCGGCAAGCACGTCCTCGTTGACCCGGGTGAGCTGGGTGAGCCGGTCGGGGGTGCGGACGCTGAAGGCGACGACGTCGCCGGGGTCGTGGGCGGTGGCGCGGACGCCGACGGCGAGCCCGGCGGCACCGATGTCGCTGACCGACAGGACCTGCTTGCCGGTGGTGAGCTGCCGGACCTGTCCGGCCAGCGTCACGAAGTAGAGCTGACGGTAACCCTTGTCCTCGGCGGTGAAGTAGATGCCGCTGTTGTCGGCGGCCCACTGGAGCTCCTGCGGGCTCCGGTCGAGTTCGGCGGTGAGCGCCCGCGGGCCGGAGCCGTCGGCGTTCATCACGTAGAGCGAGGCGTCCTTCCAGGTCGCATTGGTCGAATCGAAGCCGGTGTAGGCGATCAGCCGGCCGTCGGGGGAAATGGTCGGGTTGCCGTCCGGTCCCTTCCGCCGGGTCAGCTGGCGGGGCTCGCCGCCGGCCACGTCCACCGCATAGATCTCGGACTCCCGCCAGGCATAGTCGGCATCGGTGATCCGGAGGGATCCGAAGACCAGGGAACGGCCATCGGGCGTCCAGTTCGGGGCCCCCGCTTCATAGGCCCCCTCGGTGAGCTGGCGCGGGGTGCCGCCGTCGGCCGACACGACAAAGAGCTGGCGATAGCCCTGGTCGGTGTAGCCGATCCGGTCCTGGCGATAGTCGAGCCGGTCGACCACGTAGGGGGCCTCCACCCACTTGGCACCCTGCGGCGCCGCCGGGAGGGACACGTTCCATCGCTCCTTCATCGGGACCAGCATCCGGAAGGCGAGCGACTTGCCGTCGGGCGACCACTGGAGGTCCGAGGGTGCGTGGCTCACCCGGGTGACCTGGCTGATCGCCCCCTCGGCGTCCATCCAGCGGACGAAGATCTGGCTGCCCGAGGGCTGGCCCTGGGCGGTGTAGGCGATCCGGGTGCCGTCGGGCGACCACTCCGCGCCGCTGCCGTTGACCAGGAACCGGAGCCGGGTGCCATCGGCGTTCATGATCCAGAGGGAGGATTCCCACCGGTCGTTGATCTTGTCGACCCAGCGCCGGGTGAAGAGGATCTGTTTGCCGTCAGGCGAGAGCCGGGGCGACTGGACGTCCTCCCAGTCGAGGTAGTCGGCCAGGACGAGCTTGTCGGAGGGACGCTGGGCGGTCGCCGGGGTCAGGGCGAACACGGCGAAGGCCGCGGTGAGCAGAAGTCGCATGAGCAGGACCCGTGATGAGGAAGGGAGGAAGTTATCAGGAAACAGGGAACAGGGAACAGGGAACAGGGAACAGGGAAGAGGGAACAGGTTCCCTGCCTGTTCCCTCTTCCCTGTTCCCTGTTCCCTGTTGCCTAATCCAGCGGTTCGAAGCCGGTGACGGTGTAGGTCTGGTTGTCCGCGACGTTCACGCCGTCTTCGTCGATGACGATGTTGTACGGGTACCCGTAGTCGGCGTCGTAGTCGGCCTGGATGTAGAAGATGTTGCGGCTCAGGGCATCCCCGATGATGTCGAAGATGCCTGGCATCGCGGGGAAACGGGCGTTGAACTGGGGCTCGAGCGGGAGACCGGTGTCGACCACGGTCCGGCTCTCGACGACGTTGTTCCGCACCACGATGCGGACCCCGGTCTTCGGGCCGGCGCAGAGGCAGTTCTGGGTGAAGACGAAGCTGTAGGAGTCGGGGCCGAACTGGGACCATCGCTGCACGGCCTTCTGGTACGCCGTGTTGGCGATGTCGAAGTCCTCTCCCCCGGTGCAACCGGCGGCGAGGAGGAGGGCAGCGGCGAACAGGCGTGGACGCATCCGGGCGCTCATGGCTGGGGCAGCGAAGCGAATTCCGTGACCGCGTAGGAGACGTTGTCGGTCAGGGTACTGCCCACAAAGTCGACGTAGACGGTGTAGGGGTAGCCATAGGTCGGGTCATAGGCCGCGTTGTAGCTGAACGCCTCCTCATCCATGGCCTGCTTCACCAAGGCGAAGAGGCCCGGCACGTCGGGGAAATCCGCGGCCCGGCCGGGCGGGACGGGCTCGCCGGTTTCGACGAAGGTACGGCTGGTCACGACCCGGTTCTGCACGACCATCAGGACGACCTCCGGAACGGGACAGGCGCAGTTCCGGGTCAGCACCATCTGGTAGGAACGGGGCCCGGTAGTGTTCCACTTCGTCAGGTTGGCCTGGTAGAGGTCATCCGGCCCGGTGGGGCCGGAGGAGTCGGAGCAGGCGGCCAGGGCAAGGGCCGCGAGGACGAGCCTGCCGCTCAGGCGGAGCCGCATGGGGCGCTACCGGAGGATGGTGAAGTCATTCACCCGGTAGGATACCTCATCGTCGATCGCACCCGCCACCCAGTCGATGGCGATCGACTCGGGATACCCCAGCGTCTGGTGATAGCGGACGGCGAGTGAGGCGGCCGGGAGATTCACCGCTTCCTGGATGACCTCGAACAGCCCCGGCACGGTCGTGAAGATCTCGCTGTACTGCGGGCTCACCGCGGCGCCCGACCCGTACCGGCGCGAGACCACCTGGCCGTCCCGGACCTCGACCGTGACCGGGCCGGCGCTCTCGGGGAGGCACTCGCAGGAACGTGAGATGACGTAGCGGTAGCTGGTGACACCGGAGTTCGACCAGTTCGCCCGGTTCTCCGCGAGCAGCCCCGCCGGATCGTCCGGACCGGTGGCGTCGGAGCAGCCGGCCGCGAGGAGGATGGCCAGCAGCGCAGCCCGGGAAAGTCGGGAAAGGCGGGGATGGGACGGCATGACCGCAGTAAGGCAGGAGGCGTGCCCCTCCGTCGTTTCGCCCAACGCGTTGTTTCATAAAGTCTTACAAAAATGCTGCGATCGTGCCGTGTCGCGGAATGACACGCTTGGGGCGGTTGGGCGGTCAGGCGGGTGGGGCGGCCAGACGGCTCAACTCCGCTTCCGCGTCCCGGGCAGTCGCCTGGCCGCGGGCGATGTCCACCCGGGTCAGCAGCAGGGCCCCGGTCACGAAGAAGAGGATGATGCTGAGGATCGCGTTCCGGCTCGAGCCGGTCGTCGCGAGGGCGACCCAGAACACCAGCGGGCCGAGAATGGCGGCCCCCTTCTCGAACACGGCGTAGAACCCGAAGAACTCTCCCGACTTCGACTTGGGGATCATCGAGGAGAAGAGCGAGCGGCTGAGCGCCTGGGCCCCGCCCTGGACGGTGCCGACCAGGCAGGCGAGGGCGACGAAGTGCAGGTCGGTGCGGACGAAGTAGCCGAGGACGCTGATGCCGGCGTAGACGGCGAGGGCGATGTAGATCGCCTGCTTGGCCCCGATCCTCCCCGCGAGCCGCCCGAAGAGGATCGCGAAGGGGACCCCGACGAACTGGGTGAGGAGGATCGAGCCGATCAGCGTCGACTCGGTGATCCCGATCTCCTTGCCGTAGATCGCCGCCAGCCGGATGATGGTCCCGATGCCGTCGTTGTAGATCAGGAAGGCGAGCAGGAAGATGGAGGCATCGCGATAGCGGCGCAGTTCATGGAAGGTGCGGGCGAGCTGGCCCGCCGTCTCCCGGACCAGCGACCGTCCTGCGGGGCGGGGTGCCGCGGCGGGCTCGGGCACCCGCCGCAGGACCGGCAGGGCGAAGACGAACCACCAGAGGGCGGCGATCACGAAGCTGAGCCGCACCGGGAGGGTGGCCTGGCCCGGGGTGAGCCCGTCCCCGGAGGGCAGCCCGAACCAGCCAGGGAATTGGATCAGGGCCAGCCCGAAGGCGAGCAGCAGCCCGCCACCCAGGTAGCCGAGCGCGAAGCCGGCGGAAGAAACGCGGTCACGTTCCTCGGGGGCAGCGACGTGGGGCAGCAGGGAGTCGTAGAAGGTGAAGCTGCCGTTGAGGCCGATGTTGGCAAGGGAGAAGGCGACGAGCGCGAAGACCCACTGCCCCTGGCCGATGAAGAACAGCGCCGTCGTCGCCGCGACGCCGAGGAGCATGAAGCCGCCGAGGAGGCGGACCTTGGCGGCAGAGTAATCGGCCAGGGTACCCAGGAAGGGCGACGCGACGGCGATGATGGCCAACCCGATGGTCGTGGCCAGGGTGAACCGGCTGGTGGCCTCGGCCTGGTCCCCGCCGGACACGTAGGCGGAGGCAAAGAAGACGGGGAAGACGGCGGTCGCCACCAGGGTGAGCATCCCCGAGTTGGCCCAGTCGTACATCGCCCAGGCCCGGACCTCGGGAGTGCGGAGGCCGAACCGCTGGAGGAGGGGACGCATCGCCGGAATCTAGTCGAGAGCCGAGAGTCGAGAACCGTGAGTCGTGAGTGGTGAGAATCGGGGGTTCTGGCGCTGGGCCCTCGACTCTCGAACTGACGTCTCACGACTCTCGACTCTCGACTCTCGACTCTCATCTCACGACTCACAGCGGCAGCAGCCCCCGAGCCCGGATCACCAGCTCATCGTCGATGGCGTTGCGGAGGTAGTCGATGTCGATGAGGACCGGGTAGCCGAACTGGCGTTCGTACTCGGTCTTGAGTTCGTCCGCCCCGCCGTCGATGGCGTCGAAGACGAGGCCGAAGAGGTCGTCGACCGTCGGGACGCGCGCCAGGTCCGCGGGCGACAGCTGGAATCCGGTGTCGGTTTCCCAGGCTGCCGCCACCGCGTCGCCGTTGACGATCACGGTCAGCCACCGCCCCACCCCGGGCCGGTCGCAGAAGCAGGACTGCAGCAGCTCGTA